>JAUVRF010000433.1 GCA_030597775.1 Methanobacteriota archaeon
CAGCCTCGGCGGACCCGGCTCCGACCGCGGGACCGGCGCCGATGGACGACCCCGTGGCGGAGGCCAACTTCACCTGGCTTGTGGCCGATGGAGTGGGTACCATCGGTTCCACCGCGATGTACATCCAGGACGGGGACCTGGACATCTTCATCCAGGCCTTCCCCGGTTCGGGAACGAGCTGGGACCCTTCGACCGTCACCGAGGCGGACATCATCATACAGGAGAACCACGGCCACTTCACCCACTACGACGCCGACACCGTGGCGATGGTCCAGAGGAACACCGGGGCCATCGTTGTTGGCAACGCTGCCATGAAGACCGACATGCTGGCCCGCCATGTGCCTGCGAACAAGATAGTGGAGCTCACCCCCACCCTGGGCGGCACCGACAAGGCCACCAACGTGGCCGGGTGCAACATCACCGCGATCGGGATGTACCACACCATGGCGACCTCGACCCACGTGGACACCTACCTGGTGGAGATGCCCAGCGGCATATCCTGGTTCCACGGGACCTGCGCCGCTGGAGCCTGCTACAACTCGTACATGAAGAACAGGGACATACTCGACGACCTGGACATGATGGCCCTGGACTTCGAGCACAACTTCAACACCGTGTGGGACGAGAAGGAGCCGAAGGTGCTCATCAAGACCCACACCTTCTCCGTGGGAGGCGTTGGCTACCTGTGGGACGACGACCCTGGCGGCAACCCATCTACGACCTTGTACCACAATAACACCTACAACTACCAGAAGATCATCGAGATCAACCTGCCACCGGTCCTCAGCCTCGGGTCGGCCACGCCCCTTTCCGGAACGGAGGACGATCCCGTCACCTTCGAGGTGTTCTACGTGGATGCGAACGACGACGCCCCCGTCATCCAGAAGGTGTTCATCCGAGACGACCAGGCCAACACGGTCTCCCACGACCTCATTCCGGTGCCCAGCGGCAGCTCGTGGATCGACGGGCGGACCCTCAGGTACACATCGAAGCTGGCCCCAGGCACCTACACGTTCCGCTTCAACGCAACGGACGGTGGTCTCTCCTCCATCGGGGACATCGACTGGAACCCCAGCACGGTAACCATAACACCCCGGAACACGTTGCCCGAGCTGCAATCGCCCGACCAATCGCCACGCGAGGGCGACACCACCACCGAGTTCCGGTTCGACGTGATGTACCGGGACTTGGACAACGAGGAGCCGGCCTCCGCCCGGTTGTTCCTCGACGGTGAGGCCTACGACATGGTCTCCGACACCGTATCCGGACCATGGAACGACTGGGTGACCTTCTACTGCGAGACCACCCTCGGTGTGGGCGCGACCCACAGGTACTACTTCCTCTTCACCGACGGGCAGGAACAGATCCGTTACCCCGTTTCGACGGCCAGCCCCAACTGGCTGCCGGGGCCAGAGGTGGAGTTGCCCAACTTCCCTCCCAGCCTGACAACCAACCTCCACTCCCCACAGACGGGGACCCGCGATACCCAGTTCACCTTCACCGTCATCTACAGCGACAGCGAGAACGACCACCCCGTGACCTCGTGGCTGTACATCGATGATGTGCCGAACATCATGACCGGTGATGGCTCCAGCGATTACAGCGCGGGCGTGCAGTACCGCTACACCACCAAGTTGGACATCGGACCCCAACCCTACTACTTTGTCTTCTCCGACGGCGAGCACCTGGTGCGCCTGCCACCGACAGGCACCTTCGACGGACCCGCGGTGCTCAACCAGGTCCCAACAGGCGTGATCAGCAGCCCCGGCAACGGTGCCCGGTTCACCCCCGACGAGTACGTGGCCTTCAGGTCCGTCGGGAGCGAGGACCCGGACGGGGACGGTCTGACCTTCATCTGGTCCTCCGACCTGGACGGCGAGCTGGGAGAGGGCGAGACCCTGGATATGATCCTCTCCGAGGGCGAGCACGTCATCACCCTGACGGTGGCGGACGACTTCGGAGGCAGCAACTTCGCCTCCATCAGCATCGTGGTGAGACCCTACCTTCCCGAACCGGTCGTCCGGGACGTGGAGGTCAACAACGACCGGCCCATCGAGGGCGACATCGTTCGGTTCACTGCCCAGGTGGGCAACGACGGCGAGATAAAGGCCACTGGCCTGATCGTCAGGTTCCTCGTGGATGGCACCGAGACCGGGACCGAGACGGTGTCCATCGACAAGGACGCGACCCGGGACGTCACCTTCACATGGACGGCCGTCCCTGGCTCCCACATCCTCTCCGTCGAGGCGGGTGGGTCCTCTGACCAGATCGATTTCGAGGTGGAGGCCAACACCGCCCCTGCGGCCGAACCCTTCATAATGAACGAGGGCACCAGCTGGAAGCCAGGTGTCGAGCTCTACTTCAAGCCCGCGGCCAACGACGCCAACAACGACCCGCCGGCATACCACTGGGACTTCGGTGACGGCATCAACTCGACCAAGGACGCCCCGAACCACATCTACGCGGACCCTGGCACCTTCATCGTCACCCTCACAGTGACCGACACCAGGGGCGGCGAGACGGTGGAGACGTTGAA
>JAUVRF010000442.1 GCA_030597775.1 Methanobacteriota archaeon
AGGGTCGAGACGTTGTCGTCCTTCTCGTGGGTGTTGAAGGCGATCAGGACGGTGTCGACGGACTGGTACGAGGCGTAGGACATGGAGAAGGACACCTCCGCTCCGTCGTCCCTCTCGATGGCGATATCCTCGGCGGTCCAGTACTCCTCGTCGAAGGTGTGACCGAGGAGGTCCTTGGCGTCCTGGTCCGTGAAGGATGCGGGGGGTAACGAGGTGACCGGTGACGCTAGGATGGCTACGATGATAAGGCTGAGAATAGCTGGCAGGAGCTTGCGCATGGGGTCCACCAGCCACGACAATGTGAGCCTTTGTGTATTCAGGGCTTGCCCCCCATTCCACGGCGTGGGAACCGTCCGCCCTACGGGCGGACACGACGCATCCTGAGGTACTCGACGGCCTCGGTGTCGGCGGCGCCGAACACCATCTCCTTGCGCACGCCGTGGGCCAGCCGGACCGCCCTCGAGAGTTCGGGCCAGGAGGTCTCCAGGTCCCTGGGTACGGCGTGGATCAGGAAGCGGGCGTGGTTCGAGTCGGGGTCCCGGTCGTAGGCACGGAAATGGGTGCCGTACTTGAAGCCCGTCTTGACGACGAGGCCCTTCTCCCGCAGGTCCGCGTAGACCTTGTACCGCAGGTCGAAATCGGGTTGGCGCTGACGGACCCTCCGGAGGAACTCCTCCTCCTCCATCGGCCCGCCCGTTCCCGCGTCCTTCAGTTGGAGATGGCCCGTCTCCATGAGATGGGTGGCCTCGATCAGGCTCAGCTGGTGCACATCCCCCATCCTGCGGCCCAGGTGGCCGGCCGGCGCCAGGCCTGCCGCCGCCTCCAGGTCGAATGCCAGCACACGGTCCTCGAAGGCCCAGCCCTCCAGGGAGCCCTCGCCCTCGCCGGGGAGCGTGCCCGACATCTGCCGCAGCTGGGCAACGTAGTGGGTCACGTCACCCTCCTCGTCCACCACGCCGATGAGCACACGACGTCCGAAGCCCTCCGCGCGATGCAGCATCTCCAGGAAGGGCTCCGTCTTGAAGGAGGTCCGCTCGGAGACCGCCAGAAGCCACTTGCGTGCCGGGTCCTTGGGGGACCCTCCCCGGGGGAAGACGTCGAAGTCGACCCCGGAGGTGGTGGAGGACTTGACCAGGTAGCCCCGCTCCCTCATGTCCCGGTAGACGATGTACCGGACCTCGAAGGCGCTGTCGGCCTTGCCGCCGGCGGAGACCAGGTCCTCCAGGTCGATCGTGCCGCCCTGGTCGTCCTCCACGTCCAGGCGACCCGCGTCCACCAGGTACGCCGCCTCCATCAGCGACAGTCGCAGGCCTCCTCCGGACTCGGGGACGCCGTGGCTGCCCTTGTTGTACAGCGTGCTGGCGGCCCGCTCGTCCGCCACGTGGACGGAGGTCCCATCCAACTTCCCCAGGGGGTTGTCTGACACGGCCACAAAAGGGGAGAGGGTGTATTTAAGCCGCGCGGCCCACGATTGGGATGGGCCTGTTTGGTTCGGATGTTTGATAACAGTGGTTCTAAATCTAGACATTTAGTATCCTGGTTAGCAAAACTACAACGGATGATCGAAATGAGGCTTGATGTACGTCCAGCATCCCGTCCCCCGGCCCAATGTTTATATACAAGTGCTGACACTCCAAAAGCCGTGGTAGTAACGCGCCAGCTCCTCATCAGCGAGACAAGGGACCTGCTGGTCCGCTCGGGCTTCTGCGCTTCGGAGCCCATGGACCCGTGGACGGCCGTGTTCGACCTGGTGGCACGCCGGGACGACCAGCTCCTCATCATCAAGACCTATACCAACGTGGACCGCCTCAACGCCGAGGGGGCGGGGGAGCTGCGCGCCCTGGCCGCAACCCTCAAGGCCGCACCCTTGGTTATCGGGCTCAAGAGCTCCAGAAGCGAGCTCGAGGACGGCGTGCTCTACATCAGGCAGTCGGTCCCGATCATGACCCTCGGCACCCTGTCCGACCATCTGCTGGAGGGTGTGCCGCCCTTCGTGTACGCGGGTCCGGGCGGCAAGTACGTGGACATCGACGGGGAGGTCCTGGCCAAGACCAGGCTCGAACGTGGACTGTCCCTCTCCGAGCTGGCGGAGGCCGCAGGCGTGTCCCGACGCAGCGTGCAGATGTACGAGCAGGGCATGTCGACCCAGGTCGAGACCGCCTTCCGGCTCGAGCAGTTCCTGGGCATCCCCCTGGTCCGGGCCCTTGATCCCTTCTCGTACGGCGAGGAGCTGGACATACGCCGGACCGCGATCTCGGACCTTCAGGACATCGAGAAGGACGTCTTCGGCCGCCTGGAGGACCTGGGCTACCGGGTGCTGCCCACCATCGGATGTCCCTTCAACGCCCGGGCCGCCACCAAGGAGGACGTGTTCCGCACGGGGGGCAAGGCGGGGAGGCCCGACCGCGACACCAAGGTGCGGGCCCGGGTCATCGCCCAGATATCCCGGGTGACCGA
>JAUVRF010000475.1 GCA_030597775.1 Methanobacteriota archaeon
GAATAGATCCGGACCCGGGTCGGAGAAGAGTTGTCACGCACGGATCATACGTCCTTTTACCGAACGTTCGTTGCAAAATTAGTTATAGTGGGGGCCTGTACGTGCGCTCCGAGGCAATCAAATGGAAGGCCAAGTAAGAAAGTGGGTCACGTCGTACGGCTTCATAAGCCCCGATGGTGACGATGGGGACGTATTCGTCCACCAATCAGTAGTGAAGGGCGGCATGCCCCTCACCGAAGGACAGAGAGTAAAATTCGAGGTAATCGAGGAGCCCAGGGGGCTCAAGGCAACGAACGTGGAAGTCATCGAGTAGGATCAGTATTCTCACACAGGGACGACCTGGCGCCCCACGGCAAGAGGGGTTCGCCCCCCATTTTTCCCCAAGCGCTTCATTCATGGTCCAGCTCGGCCCATGTACGGTCCCGCATCACGTCCCCGGTTGCGGGGTGCTGGTAAAATGAACGCTGCGCGTCCGGTGCGCACTCGCGCACCGTCCTTGCCAGGACAGGGGCATGGTCAGTGCGGACCACGCCGGGCCCCGGGGAGGCGTCACCAGGCAGGTCACTGACCCCGCCGCCGGGCCCCAACGAGGCCTGCCAGCACCACAGCCACCAGGGCAACGACCAGGCCGTCCCCGCCTGCCTCGCCGTCCTTTTCATCCATCTGATCATCGTCCTGGTCCCCCATCGCGACGACCCTGCGCGCAGGACGGGCTAAAAGGTAAAATAGTCGCCAAACGATATTCGTGCGATTCTCATGGAGGAGGAGCAGGCTTCGGGAACGCTTCCTCGGACCGTCCGCGGATACGCGGCGATGGAGAGGGGCCGGGAGCTCGAGCCTTTCCCCTACGAACCGCCCAAGCTGGATGAGCACGACGTGCGGGTCTCCGTCACCCACTGCGGCCTCTGCTACACCGACGTCCACGGCATCGATGACCTCTGGGGCATCACCCCCTTCCCCTTCGTGCCCGGCCACGAGATCGTCGGCCACGTCTCGGAGGTGGGCCCCGCGGTGACCGATTTCAAGGAGGGCGACCGCGTCGGCGTCGGATGGCAGGGCCGCTCGTGCGGTCGGTGCGAGGGGTGCCTCGGGGACGAGGAGCACCTCTGCGTGGAGGTCGCCGAGAACGCCGCGTGGTCCCCCTACGGCGGCTTCTCGACCTCGTTCAAGGTGGACAGCCGGTTCGCCTACCAACTGCCGGAGGCCATGCCCTCCGAGGAGGCCGCGGTGATGCTCTGCGCAGGGCTGACCGTCTACTCCCCCCTCAGGACCTACGGGGTCGGCCCCTCACACAGGGTCGGCGTCATCGGTGTGGGCGGCCTCGGCCACCTCGCCATCCAGTTCGCTCACGCCCTCGGGTGCGACGTGACGGCCATCTCATCGTCGCCCGGGAAGGAGGAGGAGGCAAGGGCGCTGGGCGCGGACCACTTCATCCTCGCGGGGGACAAGGCCGCCATCAAGAGGCACGAGCTCACGTTCGACATGCTCCTCTACACCGCCCACGCCGACTTGGACTGGACGCCCCTGATGCTCGCCCTCAGGAACCGCGGCAGGATGGTCATGGTGGGCTTCCCGCCGGCCGATGTGAGGTTCGACGCGATGGAGCTTGTCGTGCACCAGAACTCGATGACCGGCTCCCTCCTCGGCAGCCGCGCCACGATGCGGGAGATGCTCGCGTTCGCGGAGGCGAAGGGCATCAGGCCCATGGTCGAGGTGATGCCCATGGGGCAGGTGAACGAGGCTATCCGAAGGCTCAAGGAGAACAGGGCCCGTTACCGGATCGTCCTCGCGAACGACGACGCGCCGTGACGCGTACCATATTGAGTCTCGAGATCAGGACCAATAGCGATTGTACTGTCATCAGCGTTACCTAGCTCGGTTGCCATGTAATCCACAACAATAATTATGGCGTGCTGGGCAATGGACCCCGGACACGGAACGCTGCGCGTCCGGTGCGCACTCGCGCACCGTCCTTGCCAGGACAGGGGCATGGTCAGTGCGGACCACGCCGGGCCCCGGGGAGGCGCAGTCGGCCGGAGGTGGAGCCGGGGGACCCATTCCGGCAATTCCCTCATGAGTGATCCAACGTACCTCTCATGATGATAGAAGGATCTGGAAATAACATGGCTGGATCCGCCTTCTAGGACTAGGGTTCCGAGAGCTCCAGGTAGGTTCTGATGATATCCCATGCATCGACATTGATGTACACGTACTCGCAGTCATCTCCTCCAGTATAGAACGTCAGCCACTCCCTGGATCCGACCTTCCGTCTGCACGCGGCCATGCACTCCTCGCGCTCCTCGACGGTC
>JAUVRF010000064.1 GCA_030597775.1 Methanobacteriota archaeon
CCCTCAATCCCACTCCCCCCCCCCCGCATACCCTCCCCCCGCATACCCTCCCCCGGCCTATCCACCGTATCCCCCACCCCATGGCCCATCCCCATACGGGACCCCGGACGAGGCCGCCACCAGCTTCCTTCACTCTGTGCGGAGGATCGTCCACGCCATCTCTCTCCTGGCGGTCTTCAGCCTTGCGTTCTTCTTCCTCATCGATGTGTTGATACTGATCTGGGGTTACTGGCCAGTATCCCAGGCCGCCATGTCCTTCGAGAACTACACCATCGTGTTCGCGATAGCACCGGGGCAGGTCGGCGAGTCCACGTGGACAGGATGGGGTGCCTTCGTCGCGGGAGCTGTGCTGTTCTTCATCGGTCTGGCGCTGTTCAAGGTCCAGAGGGAAGGCAAGATGCCAGGGCTCGCGGGGACCGGGACCCTCATCGTCGCCCTGCTCTTCGGTCTCTCTGGCTTTGGGATGTTGGCCTTCGGGGGTTACCTGGCCGCAACCGGGCACATGATGGATGGCCTCGCCGTCCCGAACATATTCCCGACCCCCGTGGGACTGATGGCCCTCCAGTTCACGCTGATGGTCCAGTGGCACAGCATCATGAGCGGGGCCATCCTCATGTCGGTCTGCGTGATGCTCATCGTGGACACGCCGGCCTTGGTAAAGGACGTCAAGAGGAGCCTGGGGAGGATGGAGCTCCCCACCTTACGGACCGACAACACGTGGATCGTCATCTTCAGGATGTACATGGCCATAGTTGGCTTCTATTTCATCTACAACATCATTCTTCTCCTGTTCACCGTCGAACAAGAGGTGCCCGCGTTCGATGAGCAACCCCTCTGGCAACAGTTGCACTCCTTCGCCGTGGCCTCCGTATGGGAGGAGATCCTGACCCGCGTGCTCATGCTGGGCCTGCCTCTGCTGGTCTACCACGTGATCGCTGACCGGAAGAAGGCCTCCGTCGGTCGGTACCTGGTGGGTGGCGGGTTCAAGATCGACACCGCCGCCTTCGTCCTGATATCGGTCTCCTCCGTGGTGTTCGCCCTTGCCCACGTGTCCGGCTGGGACCTTTGGAAGGTGCTTCCCACGGTGATATCGGGCTTCGCCTTCGGGTACCTGTTCCTCAAGAGGGGGCTGTGGGCTGCCATCATCCTCCACTTCGTCTTCGACTACCTGGGCATGACAACGGACGTGCTCATCGAGTGGGGCATCGACATCACCCTGATGTTCAACCTGTTCTTCTTCTTCTGGGTGCTGGTCGGCGTCGTGCTCCTGGTACACTACCTCGTGATAATCATCGACGAGGGGCCCGACATCGTGAGGAAAGCCCTGTGGGGTCCAACACCGGCGGCGGAGTCCGGGGCGGAAAGGTTTAATGGCCCGCAGAACGTCGGGGCCGGCGATAAGGATGAAGGTCCTCAAGAGGGACCTCCGCGGGGGCATGATGAAGCTCCTGGTGGAGAACGGAGATGACCTTTGGCACCTACGCCACCTGATACAGTCCGGGGACATCGTCTCCGCGGTCACGTGGCGCAGGGACGAGCGTTCCACCGACATGGTCAGGGCCGAGAAGGTGGAGCGTCGCCGAATGTACCTGGGCCTCGAGGTGGAGGAGGTGGAGTACGCCGACTTCTCCGACCGACTGAGGATCCTGGGCCTCATCCGGGAGGGACCCGACGACATTCCCCGGGGCGCCCATCACACCCTGAACGTGGAGGTGGGTGGCGATGTCAGGATCCGAAAGGTCCGTTGGCACCGCTTCGAGCTGGAGCGCATCGACGAGGCGGTGAAGGCCACCCGAAGGCCTGCGGTGCTCATCGTCTGCATTGACGACGAGACGGCGGTCTTCGCGGCCGTGCGCCAGATCGGTGTGGAGAAGCTCTCCGAGATCCTGGGACCCGGAAGCATGAAGGGTGTGGACAAGCCCCCCAAGGGCATCAAGGAGGCATGGTTCCAGGAGATGACGGAGGAGCTTGCCCGGGTGGGAGCGGCCGACCTCCCCCTCATAATCGTGGGGCCCGGGTTCACCCGGACCGCCCTGCTGGACTACGTGAGGGCCCATCGGTCGGACCTGGTGGCCAGGGCGGTCACCGAGGGCACGGGTCGGGCCGGAATGGTGGGCGGCCAGGAGGCCATCCGTCGGGGCATGGTCTCCCGGGTCGTCGAGGGTGCCCGGGTCGAGCTAGAGACGGAGATGGTCGAGGAGGTCCTGGCCAGCATCGGTCGGGGAGACCACAGGTCGATATACGGGCCAAACGAGGTGCGCGGGGCCGTACGTGCTGGTGCGGCCGAGACCCTGCTAGTCTCCGACGATGTCGTCCGGGAGGGACCTGTCGTGGAGCTCCTCGACGAGGCGGACAACATCGGCACCCGGGTGCTGATCGTCTCCACCTCCCACGAGGCGGGCGAGAGGCTCAGCCGGTTGGGAGGTCTAGCGGCACTCTGCCGGTATCCCTACGACCCACGCGATTCTTAGGGCCAGTAACTGACGCCCCAAAGGTTAATTATAAGCAGGGCATTAAATGCGATTAGGAGCCCTGCTGGGCTTCTGGAGGCTGTTGGGAGATGCCCCTTTTCAAGCGCCGAGACAAGAAGGCCGGGCGCGAAAAAGAGGAGAAACCAGAGGGCAAGGAGCCCCCCGGGAAGGGGGCCGAGGAGCCCGAGGATGAACTCGCCGAGCCGAAGGAAGGCGAGGAGGAAGAGGGAGCGGAACAGCCCGAGGACGAGGACGACGAGGGCGAGGACGAGCCATCCATCGACGAGCTCATCGAGGGCATAGCGGCGCGTGATGCCGAGGAAGCGACCGACAGGCCCGTCGAGATGGACGAGGCCCTGGGAGAGCTGGCCGGCGGGGACGTCAAGCTGATCAAGATGGCCAAGAAGGTGGTGGTCATAGGCGACCCCGCCGTGGGCAAGACCTCCTTGATCAAGCGGTTCGTCCAGGACGTCTTCGACGACAGGTACCTGAACACCATCGGCGCCAAGGTCATGAAGAAGGAGCTGGGTGTGAACCGCCCGGACACCGGGGAGATCGTCGACCTCAAGCTGATCCTGTGGGACATCGCGGGCCAGGAGACGTACGAGATCGTCAAGAAGGCCTACTACCGTGGCGCCTCGGGTGCCATAGTGGTGTGCGATTCGACCAGGAAGGAGACGATGGATGACCTCCACAGGTGGATAGAGAACCTGTTCGACGTGACCGATGTCATCCCGCTGATCATCATTATCAACAAGATCGATCTCGATGAGGAGACCCAGTTCACAGAGGAGCAGGTCAACGAGGAGTTCGCACCCTACGGGGCGGGCGTATTCAGGACCTCTGCCAAGACAGGCGAGAACGTCGAGAGGATCTTTCACGAGCTGGGCAAACTGATAAGCAGATGATGAGGCTGATAGAGTGTCGAAATCCAACGAGATCCCCTTCGTGGCCCTTCCTGTGGACATATTCACCGCGATGCGCGACATACTGGGCGAGTACGACCTCAGCGACAAGGAAGAGGAGTTCTTCGAGACCCTGGGCGTCAGGTGCGGCAGGGCAGTGGTAAAGCGGACCGGTTTCACCTGGGAGAGCGACGAGCAGCTGGCCGACGCCCTGGTGTCCCTGTGGGCCGAGGTGGGCATAGGTCGACTCACCGCCAAGGACGTGGACAAGGGTGGCGTGGCCGCCGAGGTCACGGACACCATCGAGAGCCTGGCCCTGGGGAACGTGGGAGAGCCCTCCTGCCATTTCACCCGGGGTTACATTACCGGCGTCGTCAGCGAGCTGTCCTCCCGGGAGCACATGACGGTCGAGGACCAGTGCGTCTGCGAGGGCCACCCCAAGTGCGTCTTCACGGTGATACCTTTATAGGTGCCCGGACCCCTCCCATCGTCGGAACGACCACCGGGAGGTATAGGGAACATGAGCGACGCCTACATCTTCGATTCCAACTTCTTCATCTCCTTGGCCCAGACGAGGCACCCCCAGGCCCTCGACAGGGTCCTGGACCTAACGGCGGGGAAGGGCTGGGAGATGCACGTGACAGAGCCCATCCTCGGCGAGGTGCAGTACGTAAAGTGCAAGGGCTCCAAGCACACCGCCATGCAACTGAGCAACGCGATGATGGAGGTGCATCCCGCCGACGACAAGGCCATCGTCAATATCCGGACCCAGCTGGGCGGCGGTCACAGGGCTCCCCAGGCCCCCGACCTGTCCCTGATGGTCCTGGCCGATGACCTGTCAAATAGGGGGAAGAGCGTCAAGCTCATCAGCGACGACTTCAAGATCTCCACCAGCTCCAAAGAGCTGGGCCGGTCCTACGCCGTTCTCTCCCCCTCGGTCTTCCTCTTCACCCTGTCCCGGGAGCTTGCTGGGGACGACAAGAAGCTGGTCCGGATGCTCTACAAGAAGGTCCGTCACGGAGAGATGGAGTACGTCCTCTCCCGGGCGGACATGTACAACGTGGAGGACAAGCTGACCTGGCTCATGGACAACCTGCTCACCACCGTGACCGCTCCCGCGGGTCCGCCGACCGCCGCTGCCACACAGGTGGCCCTATCAACACCTGGCAAGGCGCCCGGGCAAACCATCCAGGGCGGCGACTGGGACGCCCTCATCCGTCACCTCAGGGGTGAGCATGTCAGGCGTGGCCACATCAAGTCCTTCGACCCGATCATGCCCCACCTGGAGCCACTCACCGAACTGCTGGATGTCCTCCGGGAGATCCACAGGATATCGGACGGCGGAGACATCCCGGCTGCCCTCCGCTACAGCCATTCCGAGCTATCGACCCTCAAGTCCCAGCTCCAGCTCTCGGTGGGGGCCCTCGACTACGAAATGGGTCGCATGGTCCTGCGGGCGTACGCGGAGATGCTGCCTCACCTGGAGATGGTGACCGCGCTTCTCCACATCAACCTGGGCGAGGTAGTGGACTGCGAGGACCACCTGGACAACGTGGCCCTGCTGGCCCTGGCGGCGGGTCTCAACCATATAGTGGTGGAGGCGAACTACCTGGAGGCACTCGTCCACGTCTACCGGGATGCCTGGGATGATGCGGAGGAGCAGTTCTCCCTGACCTTCCGCCTCGCCGAACAGGCCGGCGACGAGGCCACCGTCCTCCGTTCCCTCATCGGCGGGGCCGTGGCGAGCCAGCTTAACAGTGACTACGATGGGGCCGAGGAGTTGATGTCCCAGGTGAACGAGCGGGTCGAGGCCGATCCATGGTCCGGCTCGGTGGCCCTGGAGGAGTTCGGGGACCACTTCACGAACTTCGGCGCCACGTACCTGGCTGTCGGACTGTACAACGAGGCCCTCGAATGCGCGGTGGAATCCCGGGCCCCGGATGACGCCGAGCGCATCCTGGGCAAGCTGCGCAGGGCACGCCTGTCCATGGGTCTCGAGGAGAGGGAGACGGCCGTCGAGATCAGGGACCTCATCGACATGGCCAACGACATCCAGGACAAGGAGCTCCTCGACACGTACCTGTCCATGAAGGAGGAGCTGATGGCCGAGATGGAGAGGATGGACGATCCCCTGGAGGGCACCTTCGACGAATGGTCCCCCGCAACGCGGCTGCCCGACCCCCTGGAGGATTGGCTGGACATCGTTCGTGCCGACCCTCTGCCGAAGGGCGAGGGAACGATCCTGGTCTGCTACTCAAGCCAGATGGGCAACGTGGGAGTGCTGGTGAACGACACCGTGAGCCTTCCCGGCATCGAGCTCGCCCGCTTCAAGGTCACGCCCTCCAGCAAGGTGAAGCTGGTGGAGGCGCCCGAGCCCTTCCGCTCCGGCTACAGGCTGAGGGGAATAATCGTCCTCCACGAGGAGGACCCGTACCTGCTGTCGCGCAGCCCCATCCGGCTCCGCCGGCAGACGCGGCTGGTTCCCGAACCCCCTCACCAGTCCGCCTAGCCTATCTCGTCCAGCCGGTAATCTCCCCATGTCTCCTTACCCAGGAGTATCCTTACCTCCTGGGGCGTCAGCACGGGCACGGGATACGCGGACTGGTCGTCCACCGCTATCCTCGGGCAAGCGGTGTTGACGTACGCGTCCATCCCGAGGGAGAACAGCCTGTCGGGACCGACGTCCTTCATCAGCACGAGCACGGGCTGAAGTCCCGATTCTTGGAGCATGGTCCGGAGCGAGCGGGCGAGGGCCCATCGCTGCTGGCCCGGTCGGCTCTCCACCAGGATGCCGAAGGTCCGGGCGTCCTTGGCCCGGCCGATGGCCGCCGAGCGCAGCCTGAGGATGCGGTCCCGCTCCTCGTCGACCCTGTTGGCGGTCCCCATCTCGACATCGGCCACCACCACGGTCCTCTGGAAGGCAAGGGCCACACCCACTCCATGGAACCTTCCGCCGCCCACCAGGAGGAACGCGTCGACGGAATCGGCCACCGACCTTGCAGCGGAGAGGTCGCAACCCAGGACCTGGCCGGGGAAGGCCAGCCGTCGTCCCCCCTCCCCGATGGCCGTCCGGAGGCCCGCCTCCTCCAGCACGGCCTCCGCATCCTTGATGGCGTGGCGATGCTGGGTGGTGGTGAGAAGGCCTATCGTGCCTCCAGGTGGCAGCAGGGGGACCGCGGCCTCGACGGCAGGTCGTACGTCCAGCCGGGACGGTGCCTCGACGAACACTGTCGGCAACCGCGGTGGCGCGTCGCCGAGGAGGGTATGGCCGATGTGGACGACCATGTCGACACCAAGGGGTTCCAGCTGGTCGTCCAGCAGATCGCAGGCACCGTAGCATGGGTCGGCGGACACGATCACCACCGCCCCCGTGGCCTTCTCGATCCGGGTGGCAAGGTAATGGGCCCTTCGCTTCAGACCCTCGGGCAACTGCAACGCCACAAGCTCGGCGTCCCGTCCGTTGACCTCCTCGATGATCGCCTCGACATCCAGGTCGAAGGTGCTGGGGGGCTCCTCCCCCTCGGAACTGCCATCTTCGGTCATGCCCACGCCTCCCTCAGATCTCACCTTCTCCGGAGAGGTCGTGCTCGACCTCGGAGATGAGCGCCACATTCTCCCGGAGCCCCTCGACGCCCAGGCAGATGCCGCTGATGCCTATGCGAAGCAGGAACTCCACGAGGCCCGGGTCCAGGGGTTGCCTGGTCTCGATTATGACCTCCTTCTTGGCCTGGTGGGCAGCTTCGGTGACCAGCAGGATGGCCTGTCGAACGGCCTTCTCGTGGGCGGTAAGGTAACCAGTCGCCCTCATCCCATCGGATGTCGGGTCGATGGAGAGCAATGAGGGCAACAGCTCGTCCAGGCGCACGAAGAACCCGTCCGAGACCTGGGAATAGAGGTGCAGGAACAGCAGGGTGGATGGCACGGACACATCGATGTACACCCGGAGGATACCCGTGCGTCTCACCCCCTCCTCGAAGAGCACGTTGTACAGGACCTCCACTTCGTCCACGGTCCTCGGGAACGGTATGACCACGTGCAGGTTGGTCATGTGCAGCTCCCTTCGGGCCCTCCGGATCGCCCTTGCCTCCGCCCTAAGGAGGGGCTCCCCCTCGGGGGAGATAAGACGCGCAACCCCGCGGAAGCCCATGGACGGCACGGCCTCCATCTGCTCCACATCCTCCCCACCCACGAGTCCGATGAACTCGTCGGACCGGAGGTCGGTCAGCTGGACGTACACGGGCTGCGGGAAGCTGGCCTGTGCCATCGCAACCTGGCCAGCCGTCAGGGACTCCACGAGGCCATCAGCGTCCTCCTTGAGGGCGACCAGGGGATGCTTCCCGTCGGTCACCTTCACCAGGTACCTGCCGTCGTCGAAACGGACACCTGTGATGGGGATCCCGGGCAGGTCCTTGATGACCGAGACGTCCTCGGTGGCGACCAGCACCTGCATCTCCGTCACCGGCAGGTAGGGCCCCAGGTCCAGCTGCTCGGGCGAGCGCACCTCGTGACCCCCGGCCCCCATCGCAGGCTCCCCTTCCGCCTCCGTCTCGGCCCCGGTTCCCGTCTCGGGTTCAGGTTCCGGCTCAGGAACTGGCTCCGCCTCAGGTTCCGGCTCCGGCTCCGCTTCAGGCTCCGGCTCCGTCTCGGGTTCCGGCTCAGGCCCCGCTTCAGGCTCCGGCTCCATCTCCGTCTCCGCCTCAGGTTCAGATATCCGTTCCGCCTCGACCCTGTCGAACTTCTCGACCTCGGGGGCCGGTGGTGCCATTTCGATGGGTGGTGGCGCAGGGCTCCTCTTGGTAACCATGCCCATGGCG
>JAUVRF010000332.1 GCA_030597775.1 Methanobacteriota archaeon
CGGTGTCCACGCTCAATGAGAAGAGGGTAGCCCCGGGATCCCCGTCAGCTCCCATCGTCGGGCCAATGAAGAACGCGCTTGCCAAGAACATTCCAACGATCACTGTGACCAGTAGATTTCTCTCAGTTGATTTCAGTCCCCTTATCCTCATGATTCCACCTGATCCATTTCTCGTTTCATATGAAGCTTAGAAAGGATCGGTCAGGGAATCTGCTGCGCCTTCCACGGCGACCGTGCACTTCCACGATCGGACCTTTGGTACGAACCAGTGGTCTTCAGCATATGCTGAGGAAATGGCGTATCAGCGTTCCCCCGCTCGCTCCATTGATGCGCTACCCATAGCTTCCCCTTCGGGAAATTCTTTCTAGCTCCGTACCCCAATGACCACGTTCACCATATGAACTTTTCCCACAGAAAAGAAAAAAAATATCCTGATATTTTGCATTTAGTTTGCCCTAATAATTTAATGAATGTAGAATTGAAGGAACAATTTCCAGCAGGAATGTTTGCGTAATTGGGAAACTGCCAATACAGGTCCATATATCGGAGAAATATTTGGACGACTGTCGGTCTTCAACTCGATAAGCGCCATACCCGCCCTCTGAAGGGTCGGGTTGGACGGGACGGGTACGCGCCCTCGCCCGATCCGAAACCTGACATCTCAGTATCCCGCCAGCAGGCTCGCCATCAGCCTGCCCTCGGCCTTCCGCAGGTGCTCCACCACGGTCGCCTTGCTCACGCCCACCCGCTTGGAAAGCTCCTCGGCGTTCATCCGACGTGGATAGTCGTAGTACCCGTAGCGTTTGGCGGCGACCAGGACCTCCCGCTGCCGGTCCGTCAGGTTCGCCAGGATGTCCTCCTGGTGGAAGGAGGCGGGCTGCACATGCATCTCCCTCACCTCTCCGATCGTGTCGATGACGCCCATGAGCTTCCGCAGCTCCTCGTCCTCGCCCACGACGGAGAGCACCAGGGTGTCGCCGGAGAACCCCATGGGGGTGTCCCAGATGAGGTCAAGGTCGAATTGGCGGAACATGCCAAGCATCTCCTTGGGGGCCTGCACCTGGACGATACACGTGTGGATCTGGCCCGAGGACTGGATGACCGAGACGACCTGTGCGGGAGGTGGCAACGTCAGGTCCTCGATGGCGAATCCCTCTCTCATGGTGACCTCCATGATGCCCACCTTGATGCCCTGATGGAAGTCGATGCGGACCATCTCGATGATGGTGTACGACTCCACGTTGGACAGGGCCTGCTCCATCATCTTGTCGAAGGGCGGCTTGAGGCCAAGTTCGAGGATCATCTTGCGCATGAGCGGACATATGGGCGACCCCGTTATTTAAACTACCCTACATGAACGGCACCAAGGTAATGAAATCCCAGGTACGTACATGCCCTCGACGAAGGAGTGGTGAACGCGATGGCAACTGTGGACATCTCCGACCTGCACAAGAGCTACACGACCGGAAGCGAGGTGACCAACGTCCTCACCGGTCTCGACCTCAGGACCCGAGAGGACGAGATGATAATGATCATGGGTCCCTCGGGGTCCGGCAAGACCACGCTCCTCAACATCCTGGGCGGCATCGACAAGGGCCAGAAGGGCTCCATCTCGGTGGACGGTCGCGAGATAACCGGCCTGGACACCAAGGCCCTAAACGAGTACAGGAGACACCAGGTGGGTTTCATAGTCCAGTTCTACAACCTGCTCCCAACCCTCACCGCCCGTGAGAACGTGGAGCTGGGCCTGGAGATGCTCATCAAGGACAAGGGCGAGCTCAGGGAACGGGCGGAGAAGTACCTCCGCATGGTCGGTCTCGACGACAAGATGGAGAACTTCCCCCAGGAGCTCTCGGCGGGCCAGCAGCAGAGGGTGGCCATCGCCCGGGCCCTGGCGAAGGAGCCCACGCTCATCCTGGCGGACGAACCGACGGGCAACCTGGACGAGGAGAGGGCAGCAAAGATAATGGTGATGATGAAGCGGCTCCAGCACGAGCTGAAGATCACGTTCATCATAGTGTCCCACAACTCCTACCTGAAGGAGTACATGGACAGAACGTTGACGCTGAGACACGGTGTGCTCGAGATGATGGACGCTTGAGCTGAGGGAGGCAAGACCCGTGAACAACATAAACAAGAGCGTTGTGCGGAAGTTGCTTCGCATGAAGTGGCGAACCCTTGCCATCGCCCTTGTCGTGGGACTGGCCATGGCCATGATAGTGTCGGGCCTCTACGGCGGCGCCGTCATGGACGAGAGCGTCCAGGTCTTCTTCGAGGAATCGGCGATGCCCGACGTCTTCGTGGACTTCAACGTCCCTGTCAACAGATCGGAGGTAAACGAGGTCCTTGCTTCCTCCGAGGACGTGGATGATTTCGACTCCCGCCTCAAGGTCGGAGGGACGTACGTCAGCCCCAACAACGAGTCCTTCCAGGCCATACTCATCGGGATGGGTGACCCCGACGGCGCCACCATCAACAAGTTCGAGCTCGTGAAGGGCGAGTTCTTCGACGGCACCGGCGAGGGCAACGCAGTGTCGAGTATGGAGTCCAAGGGCATCCGGGCCGGCGAGATCGTTGACGTGCGGGTGCTCGGCAACCTGGTCTCGGTGGAGGTCATGGGCACCATCCGCAGCCCGGAGTACGTTTTCCCAACGGCGTACTCGGACCTGGCCCTGCCCACCCAGGGCTCCCTGGTCGTGCTCTACCTGCCCCTGGAGGATGTGCAGGCCCTCATAAACGGCACCGATGCCGTGAACGACGCGATATTCCTCCTGGAGGAGGACGGGAGCGCCGAGGACGCGATCGATCAATTGGAACCCTTCGGCATATCATCGGTGATCTATCAGGAGGACCATCCATCGGTCGTCTTCATGCGCTTGGGCTCGGCCAAGATCAAGAACATGATGCCGGTCATCGGGTTCGTCTTCCTGTTCATCGGATTCATAACGGTGTTCATGACCATGGCGCGCCTGGTCCAGACCGACTCCAGGTACATCGGCGTGCTCATGTCCCTGGGGTTCAACCGGGGGGAGATCGTGAGGTCCTACCTCATGCTGGGTCTGGTCATAACGGCCATCGGGTCCATCCTCGGTATCATCTTCGGCCTCCTGTTCACGTACTCGATCGTCGTCGCCGGCCTCAGCCTGTACATGTCGATAACCGTAACCTTCCCCCTGGACCTGATGCCCTTCATA
>JAUVRF010000597.1 GCA_030597775.1 Methanobacteriota archaeon
CACCACCCCCGCCCCGAACAGCTGGATGTTCGTGAACGGGAGGCCCAGGTATCCCATGGCGAGGCCGATCGCGATGGTGACCGCTGCGGAGGGATCCGTGAAGAGGCCGCCCAGGCAGACACTGTGGCCCCTGAGCTGGATGGTGTGACCCGCGAAGTTGTCACAGAAGGGATGGTGCGCGAGGATTATCGGGTCTTCCCGGATAGCCCTCCTGATCTTCCCCACAGGATTGTAGCTGATGCTCATCAACCCTTGATCTTTCATCGATTATGGCAACCCTAGCCTATCAACATGACGACTAGGGGTGAAGGACTGTATCACGAGCGTATGGGGACACCGAGCCTGTGACGGCACCTGGTCGGGCGCAAGCCCCGCATTCACTGCGGTGGTGGATACTGGGGTGGTTGCCCCGGTGGTGGATACTGCGGCTGTTGCATCTGTTGATCGTAGCCCGGTGGGGGAAGGGGTTGGACCTCTTCCCTCTTCATAAAGAAATATATGATCGCAGCTGGCCAGCAGCATATGACCAATATTATCAATACGGCTAGACTCCCTTGGAACTTCTTGTCTCCCATAAGCCAACCTCCACACTAGAATTCAGTGATGAATATTAATAATTACCCTTTTAGAGAGACGGTCGGGCTTGATCTTTCGGCGAACACAGCAGTTCGCGGGCCATACGGCCGGTTCCGTGTCGACACCGCGGGCCCACGGGCTGACTCGTGGGAATTGGCGTCGAAGGATCGGGTCGGGTCCGGAGGGAAAGGCTCAGTCCCGATTGATGGAGACCACGTTACTGCCACGGACGACGATGGTGCCGATCTTGCGCCGTTTCCCCTCGGCGTCGGTCTCCTCGGTCTTCTCCAGGACCAGGTTCATGTGCTCGTCGTAGCCCTGGAGGGTACCCTCCAGCACGCGTCGGTCCTTGAGCAGGAGCTGGACTTTCCGGTTCAGGGACTTGTCGAGGGCATTCAATGGCATGGGCATGGGTGCACCATTTCCACCGTAGGCCCATCTGGGTAATAAGCATTTGGGGGGAGGCCAGGGCCTCAGGTCGCGAAGTCCATCACCTTGACGGACATGTTACGGAGGTTGACGATGGGGACCTTGGCCGGATCGGGCACGAAGTTCATCGATTTCTGGTAATTGGTCTGGGACTGCCAGGATGAGGCGTTGATGAGCAGGGAACCCCGGAACTCCTCCACCCCCGTCCCGTGAACGTGGCCGGTCACGAAGATGTCGGGGATGGTCTCGATGACCAGGTGGTCCGTGGCCTCCGGGGCTATGTTCGTCCTACCTCCGTAGATGGGTGCCAGGTGGCGCCGCTTCAGCATCTCCTTCATCACCGTGATCGGGTCCTCGTAGGTGCATCGCTGCACATGGGTGACGAAGTCGTCGATGGACTTGCCGTGGTAGGTGAGTATCTTCACGCCCTCGATGTCGATAAGGGAGGGGTTCCCCACGAAGCGCACCTTTCCCGCGAACATCTTCTGGATGTCATTGGGGAGCGCGGGCTGGGGTTCTGCCAATCGCACGGCATCGTGGTTGCCCGGGGTCATGATAACCTCGATGTGGTCCGGTACCTCCTTGAGCAGCTCGGCCATGGCCTCGTACTGGCGGTAGATGTCCGAGATGAGCAGCTCCTCCTG
>JAUVRF010000604.1 GCA_030597775.1 Methanobacteriota archaeon
AGGGCGGCCTACGGTCCATTCCTCGGTCCACCAGCGCGTGGCCTCCAGCGGTCCATCGTCGACACGGTCCGAGGGGGGATCGAGGTGTCTGGCCATGCTGGGAACATGTATCCATGCAAGCGTTTGTTGGGGCTGTATCCGGATCGGGACCCGATCCCCCGTTCGCGAACAATTTGATAGGTCCCCTGTCCGGGGCGACAGGCCTGCGGCTCACGCTGTGGGTATGGCGGCCCCTGGACCGGGTCCGCGACCGGCGCCTCGTTGATGGCGCCAAGGCGTTGGGTCGCCTACATCTCCCGTCGGCGGACCGCCACGGCCAGCATGGCCACGATGAAGGCACTGGCAGCGATCAGGGCCCCGAAGCCAGGGGATTCGTCCTGTGACTTGGGCTTGGTGATGGTCACCGTCAGGTCCTTGATGGTCACACCGCCCCGCGAGTCGGTCACGGTCACAGTCACTGGGTAGGTGGCCGCCGCGCTGTAGGTGTGGGTGGGATTGGCCTGGGTAGAGGTGACGCCGTCGCCGAAGTCCCAGAGGTACTCCAGGTCATCGCCATCGAGGTCACTGGCGTCCAAGGTGAACGCGATCTCTATGCCGGTCTCGAACTTGGCCTCCCCGCCTTGTGCTGCAGGGATCTCCGCCGTCACCTCGGGAAGCGAGTTTGCCGCCACGACCTCGGTGTAGGTCTTGCTCTCGTCCCCGACCTCTATGGTGAGGATGTGGGTCCCCTCCTCTGCCTCCCAGGTGAAGGCCACGTCGATGGTCTTGTCCAATTCGACGGTGACGGTGTCCGTCCTCGTCAGGACATCGTCCACCAGGAAGCGTACCTCGATGCCCTGGGCGCGGATCTCGCCATCGTTCGCCAGGGTGGCGGTGTACCTGACCATGTCCTTCTCCACGGGGTCCTCCTTGTTGGCCAGGATGCTGTCCACGTACGGGTGGGGCAGGTAGGGCCTGACCTCCACTGAGACAGTGGTGGAATGGACCCCGCCGTACTCATCGGAGACCTCCAGCGTGATGACGTGCATACCCTCTGAAAGTGGCTTGTCAAAGAATTCGAGGGTACTGAGCGGGCCATCGAGCGATGAGGTCCAGACATAGGTCATCTTGTCGCTATCGGGGTCCTCGGAGCCGATGGCGCTGAAGGTAACGTAGTCGTCGGGAGTGTATCGGGGGATGGCCCCTGATCCGGGTATCTTGGGTGCGGCTATATTGGCAATGGGGTCCAGATTGATCACCGTCGGACCGGGTAACGTACCCGTGACGGGGAACCTGACCTCGTTCTTCCCGTCATTGAACACGAAGTAGATGCTGTGCTCACCCAGGTCCAGTTTGGTGCGCTTCCGGAAGGTCTCTCCGATGTCGTACCTGTCCCCGTCCGGGTCCATGATGTACGGCACTCCGTCGATGTACAGGAAGGACTTGATCGGATGGTCGTCCTCGCCATCCGTGTACACTATCGTGAAGGTGAACTCGTCCAGACGAGTGCCATCATCGGGAGTGAACAGGGGGGTGGTCAGGGTGGGCTCGTTGTTGGGGGTCACAACCTCTGGTCCAATGAAGTAGTTGGGACTGGTGTCAGCCGTCGGCATCCTCACCGAGTCCTTGCCGTCGGAGAACACGTAGTAGAAGCGG
>JAUVRF010000105.1 GCA_030597775.1 Methanobacteriota archaeon
CGTGAGGGTCGCGAACGTGGGAACAGTGAATGTAACGAACGAGATAGGGGTGATGGTATTGAACGGAACGAGGGGGCTGGGCTCCGTCTTCATCCAGGGCGTCGCCAAGGGGAAGAGCGCCCCGGTGCCGCTGATCGTCCTGGGTCTGCTGACGACCGCCAACATGACGGTCCACGCCGACTGGGGCGACCGTGCCCTGGAGACGGACGAGACGAACAACACTTACGCCCTGGTCGGAAGCATCGGTCCGCCCACCGGACAGACCATTGAGGCGAGGAAGGGCACTTGGATAGAGATAGAGATCACGGCCGAGGAATGGACCCATGTGTACACACCGGTCACGGCCAGGCTCTTCGACCCCGATGTCAATAACGTGTACACGATATCGTACAATGCCGGGAGCTGGGGAACCAGGACCATGACCTACCTGCTGGACAACGACGGGCCCTGGGAGCTGATCGTATCGTACGACCAGACGGCCTTCGACTACACGGCGCGCATCACCGTCACAGACCCGACCACGGGCATCGAGACGACCTACCAGTACACCCACAGGGTCGGTTCCGGCATTATGGGCAACAGGACCTATCACATCGTGGTACCTGCCGCAGCCGGATGGTACTTCGGTCCCAACCAGACGGTCTCGGCCAAGGAAGGCACGTGGATCAACGTGACCGTGGAGAGCCTGTCCTACTCCGCCCTCAATAACGACGTGTACGTCGCCATCGTGGATTCCACCGGCACCGTCGTCGGACACTTCAGTTACTGGGACGCAGGTGGCTGGGGGACCCAGACGATCAGTGCGATAGCGGACATCAACGGGTCCTGGCTCGTGGACGTTTGGAGCGTGGGAGGGTTCTGGCGTTACAACCTGACCCTGGAGGTGACCGACCCGACCACCGGCCTGCGGACCAGCTACTGGCACCAGGGGATGGCCGGGTCCTCGGTCCTGGGCGGCAACAACAGGTACTACCTCCTGGACGTACCGACCAACAACAGCTTCCACCTGCGGTACGACACCGTCATCATGGCGGAGGGCGGGACGGCGTTCAACATGACCATCAACACCCGGAGCGGCCACGTGAACTATCACATGGACACCTACCTCCTCAACGCCACCGGCAACGCGGTCATGCGCTTTAACAGGCCCCAGTCATACTCGGTCTACACCCCCACCACCTCCACGTACCTCCTGGACGAGGCGGGGAACTGGACCTACAGCGTATACTCCAACGGATGGTCCCTCTCGTACACCATCACTCTTTCCTGGGTCGACCAGGCCACCGGGCTCCGGCGCACCGAGACCCAGTACGGTGTGACGGGTACCTGGGTCGGCAGGAGGGACTACACCATCAACGTGACGGCGCCCGCACCGAAGCCCTTCACGTACGACCAGACCCTCATGCTGGGCACGGGCGACACGGTAAAGGCTACCGTCGTCATCGGCCTCAGTTACAGCAGTAGCAACTTCCTGGACGTACGCCTGGTCAGCCCCGAAGGTTTCCTGATCGATCAGCAGTACAGCCGGATTAGCAATTACCACGCAGGCCTTTCGGTGACGACGGAATTGTTCAATCCCGGCGACTGGTACCTGGCGCTGTACACCCCTAGCTACTGGGTCCAGTACGACCTGACGATCACGGTGACCAATGCCACCACCGGGACCAACGCCACGTACACCCATCACGGTTCCGCCTCGGTATGGAACTCGCCAAGCACCTGGCGCTACTACTTCCTCAACGCCACGGGCTCACCCAAGGCCCAAGCCTTCAACCCGGGGGACGAGACGGCGGCCCTGATGGGAACGCAATTGGACCTTACGGTCCATGGAGGACATTACACAACCTACAACGTGTACACCTTCGTCCGCCTCTACAACCCCGACGGCCGCGTCTCGGCGTCCCTGGTCCGCAGGTCCGACGAGTGGTCCCCACACGATCTCAACTACATCTTCGATATGCCGGGCATGTGGCAGCTGACCTTCTACAGCAGCCAGCCGACCTGGAAGTACTACATGACCCTCCAGCTTACGGACCCGCTGGTCAACGACACCTACTGGCTCAACGCCACCATGGCCCTGGGTACGCTGACGACCACCACCCACACGTACAACATCAACGTGACGGAGGTGCCCGAGTGGGTCATGGGCTACGGAAACGTCCAGCTGGTCCTTGATGTGGGCGATGCCGTGTTCGTCGACTTCACCGTCCTGGAGTACTCCATGGCCGACAGCCCCACCAGCAGTGCCATAGAGGGCGAGATCATGTTCGTCGCCTACCAGGGCGAGGTCGTGAACGAGTACGCCGTCAGGCACTACGCTGTCAACAAGGTCTCGACCCTCACCTGGAAGTACACCCACGAGCGGGGAACCGATTTCTTCGTCGTCATCGGGTACGAGCACTATGCCATGCAATACCACCTGGAGCTCCACATCTGGAAGTCCAAGACCAATACGTGGGAGTACCTGGAGCACTACGGAAGCGCGGGCTGGTCCTCGTGGGAGCCGCTGGTGGACTACACCATCAACGCCACCACCTACATCCCGCCCACGCCACCGCCACTTGTGACCGTGGGTGACGTGGAGTGCGTCCAGCAGCCCCTGCGCCGTTGGAACGCCTCCGTCATGCCCGGCTGGGCCTTCGAGCTGTACCCGGGTCCGCTCAACGGGGCGGAGATCCCCTTCTTCATCACCCCGCCGCCGGGCACCACCCCGGGCCAGTACCAGTTCCTGGTCCGCGTCCGGTCGGTGACCAACGGCTACGTGACGGCGACGGCCATCGCAACGATCAATGTGACAGCATACGGCGCCCACGTAGCGGTCTCACCTCACCTGGTCACCGTTGATCCGGGACAAGTTGCGACGTACCAGGTCTATGTCAACAACACGGGCCTGGTCCGCACGACCTTCGACCTTCGGTCCGCCGTGGTGTTCGCCAACTTCAGCCAGCCCAACGTCACACTGGACCCGGGTGAGAGCATCACCGTTACCATGACCGTCGAGGGCAACACCACGGGCTTCCTGCCCTACGGCATCCACAACATGGGAGTGATGGCCATACCCCAGCCCGAGCCAGAGGTTTACGGCATCGCGTGGGCGAAGGTAGGTGTCAACAAGGCGGAGGGCCTCGCCGCCACCGCCGATCCCGCCCTGCTCCAGCTGGCGAGACCGGGGTTGACGGATGGCTACACGGTGACCATCAGCAACACAGGGAACATCGATCAGGACGTTGTCTTTGACGTCGAGACCGACCCGTCCGTGGATTGGAGGTTCAGCCGGGACAACGCCCACATCGGTGCACTGATGGACAAGGATGTGTTCCTCTTCGTCACCCCGACGACTGAGGGCACCTTCACCGTGACCATCCGTGTCATCTGTACCAGCAATGCAACCCTGTCCACAGAGGTGAACGTCACCTTGCAGGCGGGCTTCCGGATGACCAACCTCACCCTCGACGACGGGGTCGGGGTCTACACCGATATGGGCTCGGTCCACTTCACCATCCTTGACGAGATGGACGAGACCCTCACGTACCCACCGCACCAGTTCAACTTCGAGTACTACTACGAGGGCACATGGCGCGACCTGCTGGGATGGACCTACAACCTCACAACGGGAAGGGAGGCCAACGTGACCTTCCAGGTACCGGACATCGTCCCCGGTGACTACCAGTTGCGCGCCCGTTACCTGGGCCACAGCCGGTACAACGCCAGCGTGGACATCGCTACCCTACACGTGCTCAAGGAGACGCCTGTACCGACACCGACGAACACCACCGTGCAGTACAGCGACCGGACGAGCATCAAGTACGAGGTCCTTGACGACGACGGACAGACCGTGCCCGTCGACACCTCGCTGCTGCGCCTGGAGTACAAGACTCCCGGCGGGACGTGGAAGGACCTGGGAGGCAGCTTCACCTCCACCTCCTCCAACGAGGGCACTGTCACGTTCCTCGCCCCGGACGAGCCGGCGGGCAGTTACGAGATGCGGTTGATGTACACCGGCGACGACTACTACGACACCGGAAGCGGCAACGGCACCATCGACGTGATCGCAGAGGTCACGGGCGTCACATATACCGGCGACACCGAGGGACCATACGGAGGCAGCGCGACCTTCACCGCCTATCTGGAGGACGCTGACAACGCCACCGCCATAGCTGGCGCCACGGTGAACTACACCATCAACGGCGTGACGTACACCGCCACCACCAACGCCACCGGCGTCGCCACGGTCACCGTGACCCTGACAGCGCCCCCGGGCACCTACCAGCTCACCGTCAGCTACGCCGGCAACGGCTCGTTCAAGGCCTCCTCGGACGCCATCACCTTCATTGTGAGGGACACGACGGCTCCCGTGCCCGACGCGGGTGCGGACAGGGCCATCGACGAGGACACCATCTTCCAGTTCGACGGCTCGGGCTCCACCGACGACGACCCGAACTTCCCGGGGTCATCCACCTTCGCGTGGACCTTCGAGGACGGCGGGCAGACCATCACCCTGTACGGCGTGAGGCCGTTCTACGTGTTCACCACCCCGGGCAGCTACGTGATAACCCTCAACATCACCGATTCGGGCGGCAACCACGCCACGGACACGGTCACCATCACGGTGAGGGATGTCACCAGGCCCAGGGCCGACGCGGGACCCGACCAGATCGTCGACGAGGACACGGTGGTGCAGTTCGACGCCAGCGACACCGCCGACAACGACCCGCAGTTCGCATCCAGCGCGACCTACAGGTGGACCTTCGACGACAACGGGGTGAGCGTGTCCTTGACCGGCGTGACACCGACCTACGCGTTCAGCACGCCAGGTAGATACGTGGTCACCCTGACCGTCACTGACGCGGCCGGGAACATCGACACCGACGACCTGGTCATCCTGGTCGCGGACACCACTCCGCCGACAGCCGACGCGGGCAGCGACAGGACGGTGGACGAGGACACCTACTCGCCCTTCGATGGCACGGGCTCCACGGACAACAACCCCGACTTCCCCAAGGGCGCCACCTTCTCCTGGTCCTTCGAGATCAACGAGATGCTGGTGATGGTCACCGGCAGGCGGTCCGGGTTCGTGTTCAACACACCCGGTGTGTACAACGTGACCCTGAACGTCACCGACGAGGCGGGCAACTCCGCCGAGGACAACGTCATCATCACCGTCCTCGACACCACGCCACCGATGGCGAGGGCGGGCGACGACCTGACGGTGAACGAGGACGTCCTGATCACCCTGGACGGCACGTTGACCACCGACAACGACCCCCAGTTCCCCGTGGGAGCCACATACAGGTGGGAGTGGACCGAGGACGGAACGCCGATGTCACTGTCCGGTGAGATCGTGCAGCACACCTTCGCGACCCCGGGAAGGTACGTGATAACCATGACGGTCTCCGACGCCGGGGGCAACTCAGCCACCGACGAGATCGTCATGACCGTGCGGGACACCACCCCACCCGTGCCCGTCGCCAGCGACTTCGAGGTCGACGAGGACGTTCCGGTGTCCTTCGACGGCTCTGGGTCCACGGACAACCATCCGGCCTTCCCGCTGGGAGCGTCCTACCTTTGGTCGTTCCAAGAAGGCGACCGCACGGTGAACCTCCTGGGCGCCACGCCGCTGTACATCTTCCGGGACCCGGGGGTCTACGAGGTGACCTTCACCGTGCGCGACGCCGCCGGCAACTCCGCCGTCAAGACGATCAATGTGACCGTGGTGGACCTGACGTCGCCCGTGGCCGACGCGGGTCTCGACATCAACATCGACCAGGGTGGGACGGCCCTCTTCAACGCGAGCGCTTCCGCCGACAACCACATGGACTTCCCAGAGGGAGCAACGTTCACCTGGGTTGTCAATGATTTCGACGGTACCTTCACCCACACGGGCTACGAGGCCAGCCATTCCTTCGACACCGTGGGCACCTACACCGTGACCCTCCGGGTCGTCGATGCGGCCGGCAACGCCGCCACCGACATCCTGCTCGTGATAGTGCATGATACCGAGGCACCGGTGATCGGCGATGTGTCGTTCAGCCCGATGGACGAGGACACCCTCTGGGAGCTCAACCTCAAGCCCTTCGTGTCCGACAACGACCCCGGCTTCTTCGACTCGTACGAGGCGGATTGGACCCTCACCGACCCGTGGGACCACACCCATGAACTGGATGACCTGGCCCCGCTGTTCGAGTTCACCGAACCGGGCATCTGGCACGCCGAGGTCAACGTCTACGACGCCGACGGGAACATGGCCACCACGGAGTTCGACATCTACGTCAACGACATCACGGGCCCGGTGATTTCTGTGGTCGAACCGGGACCCTTCGAGGACGAGGGCGTGGAGGTCACCTGGGACGCGTCTGGCACCACCGACAACGACCCCGAATGGCCCACGGGAGCGGTCTTCACCTGGAGCTGGGAACCCCTGCTCCAGCCCGATGGCGACTCGGGAACCCACGATGGCCCGGTCCTCACCCGGCCTTTCGCC
>JAUVRF010000395.1 GCA_030597775.1 Methanobacteriota archaeon
CATTTCTGCCTTCCAAAGGACGGTCAGATGGTACCGAAGGATGACTTGGCATGGAGATACCAAAACCGGAGAAGAAGAACCTCACCAGCGACCTGGCCGGCGGTTTCACCGTGGCCATGGTCTGCATCCCCGAGGGCATGGCGTACGCCCTCATAGCCGGTGTCGATCCGATCTACGGTCTCTATGCTGGCATGCTGACGGTCATCGTCGGGTCCCTCTTCGGCAGCACCCAGCTCATGGTCATCACCCTCACGAACATCATCGCCCTCCTCGTGGTCGACAACCTGGGGCTGCTGGGCGAGGACATTGCCGTCGGTATCGCCAGCCTCACCTTGATGGTGGGGTTGGTCCAGTTCGTGCTGGGCGTGCTGGATCTAGGCAGGTTGATCCGATTCATCTCCCACGACGTGATGGCGGGCTTCATCGCCGCCGTGGCCGCCATCATCATCTTCGGACACATCGGGGAACTGGTCGGATACCATGAGCACCTCGATGTGGGGGAGCACCTCTCCGGTAGGATCATCGAGGGCATCACCATCATCTTAAGCCCGTGGCACTGGGACCCTGCGACGGCTGCCACAGGCTTCATCACAATCGCATTGCTGGTCTACCTGAAGCGGACGACCCTCAAGAAGTATGCGGACATCGTCGTCATCGGGGCGGTGTCGATAATGGTAGCCGCCTTCCGCCTCAGCTCCGTGGTGATCGTGCAGGACTACTCTGAGATCCCGGCCGAGCTCCCTGGCCTGGTGGCACCGGACCCGGGGCTGTTCCCCGACCTCCTGCCAGCCGCCGTGGCGATCGCCATCATCGCGCTGGTAGAGAGCGCGGGAGTCAGGGCAACGTTCAAGAACCCCGACAAGAGCAGGTCCGACCAATCCCAGGACTTCACCGCCCAGGGACTGGGGAACATCGCAGGGTGCTTCATCGCAGCCCTGCCCGGGGGCGGTTCGATATCCTCGACGGAGGTCAACAAGGTAGCCGGGACGACGACCAGGTTCGGTGGCGTCTTCGCAGGGGCCGTGGTGATACTCGCAGTTGCCCTCTTCGGACCGGTGTTCGAGTACATACCGATGGCCGGCCTGGCCGGTCTACTGATATACATCGGCTTTGTCATCCTTCGGAAGGAGATCCCGAGGATGAGGGAGGCGTGGGAGACGTCGAAGGCGTACAGCATATCCATGCTCGCCACCTTCGTGGTCTCCATCGGCTACTCGTTGGAGGTTGGGATATTCCTTGGGATCATACTCTCCATCGCCGTCTACGTCTACTTCTCGTCGAAGGATGCCCAGATGGTCGCCCTAGAACCCATGGAGGACAGACAGTTCCGTATCCGCCCGGTACCGAAGGAGCTACCGTCCAACGAGATCACCATAATACAGCAATCGGGGACGAGGTACTTCGCGGCCATCCATACCATGGAGGATGAGCTGCCCGACTGGAGGAACACGACCAACGCCGTCATCATCTTCAGCATCTACGGCGGCTCCTCGATTAGCTCGGACATGGTCGAGTTGTTCGAGGATATGCATAAGGATATGAGTGCGTTGGGCAACCGCGTGATCCTCTGCAACGTGGAGGAGAGGATCATGGAGAGGTTGGAGAACACTGGCCTCCTCGAGATCATGGGCCCGGAGAACGTCTACCCCGCCGAGGATATCGTAGGAGCATCGATATGGAAGGCCCTTGAGTCCGCCAATGAGACGTTGGGCAGGGATGAGAAAGAGTAGCGTAGCACCACCACCAACCACCCCAGTAGATATATGTAGGGTCGACAATCAAGGGTGGTCACGGGGAGAAGGAGAATCTATGGCCAATTTATGGACACCGCGTGCCTTCCATGTGATGGCGAAACCCGTAGGGGCCATCTGCAACCTGGCGTGCCAATACTGCTTCTACCTTCCCAAGGAGCGCCTGTACGAGGGCAGCAAGTTCCGGATGACCGACGAGGTCCAGGAGTCCTTCCTTCGCCAGTACATCGAGGCTCAGCAGGTCCCGCACGTTACCGTGGCATGGCAGGGCGGCGAGCCCACGCTGATGGGGATCGATTTCTTCCGTCGGGCCGTCGAGCTGGTGGAGAGGTACAAGAGACGGACGATGACGGTGGAGCACACCATCCAGACCAACGGCACGAGGTTGGACGCCGAGTGGTGCGAGTTCCTACGGGACAGCGGCATCCTCGTGGGTATCAGCATCGACGGTCCGAAGGAGATGCACGACGCGTTCAGGGTCGACCCCCAGGGCAGAGGGACCCACGATAGGGTCATGGAAGGGTTGGGACTCCTCCAGGAGTACGAGGTGGACTTCAACGTCCTGGCAACCATCCACGCCGCCAACGCCGACCACCCCCTGGACGTCTACCGCTTCTTCAGGGACGAGGTGGGTGCCCAGTTCATCCAGTTCATCCCCATAGTCGAGCGCGTCAACGAGACCGGCTACCAGGAAGGGCACGAGGTCTCTCCCAGGTCGGTGACCGGCAAGCAGTTCGGTGAGTTCTACAAGGCGATATTCGACGAGTGGGTAAGGAACGATGTAGGCGAGATGTTCGTCCAGATGTTCGACCTGACCCTGGCCGCCTGGGTCGGACAGCCCGGCACCGTATGCACGATGGCACCCACATGCGGGAACGCCCTGGCCCTCGAGCACAACGGTGACCTGTACTCGTGCGACCACTACGTGGAGCCTGGACACCTACTGGGCAACATCATGGAGACCTCCTTGGAGCAGCTGGTAGACTCCAAGGAGCAAAGGG
>JAUVRF010000228.1 GCA_030597775.1 Methanobacteriota archaeon
AGCACAGGGAGAGGCGACCCGACCGCTTCCGCTCCACCACGCCCACCTTGGTCATGATGTTCACGTGGTAGTTCACGGTCGAGGGGGCGAGCTCCATCATCCGAGCGATGCGGCTCTGGCTGATGCCCGGGTACTCCAGGATGATGGTGTAGATGATGCGCTGGACCTGGTTGAGCGCAACGTCCTTGACCTCCCTCGGGATGCGCATGCCCGCGGGGTAGAACCGACGGTTCGCCCCGTCCTTCACGGACTTGATGAAGTCCTGGGATTCCAGCATCCGGGAGTGGTAGACGAACTGTCCGTTGGAGATATTGAGGGCCTTGCGTATGTGTGTGTACGTCTCGCCGGGGTTCGCCTTCACGTAACCCAGGATCTGACCGCGGACGAAGTGGTTCACCACCTGCTCGGGCTTCAGGCGGGTGTACAAGGGTATCAGGATGAACGCCATCAGCATCCACCTGCCCGCCTCGGTGCCCAGGATGGCGATGATCCCCGCTATGGCGCCAATGGCGGCTGCCATGATGAAGAAGACGGGCATCCCGTCCGGTCCCGGAACGGGGGTCGGGACGCCCTCGACACGCTCCTCCAGATGGGCCGCATCGGGGTCCGTGAAGGCCGCACCGGGAACGTCGAGCTTCACGGCGAGGTAATGGTCGCCCTCCTCGGCCGCGTACCTGAACGCGAAAGCCTCGGTCTCGCCAGAAGAGACGTTCTCGATGGGGACCGAGCCCAGGTACTGAAGCTCGCCAGGCTCAACGGTCGCGCTCTTCACAGATGAGCTGTATACGGAGACCTCAGCGTAGTCCAGATCGTAATCCTCGGCAACGTACACCTGGCCTTCCACAAGGAAGACCTGATCCGAGGACGCATCCGCGTCCAGGATCGGTACGATGGTCAGGTCCCCGACCAGGCTGACGTTGGCGCTGGAGATCGAGAACCCGATGACTATCCAGGCCTCTTCACCCGTGTCGTCGGTGGCGTTGATGGTGACCGAGTAGATGCCAGGATACGCCTTTGGATGGACCTTGACGTCCAGGCGGACCACGCTCTCCATCCCGGATGTCATCATCAGGGTCTTCTGGGACAGCTCTGCGGACGTGATGGGCAGCTCGAAGGATGTGGTCAGGTCCACCCTGTGGAGGGGTCCGATGTTCCCCTCGTCCATCACCAGGATGTTCGCGGTGTACTCGAAGGGGTCCCTCTTGGGCGGCATGCTGTTCACGGCATCCTCGGTCATGGGTATCCCGAGCTCGATGTCACGGACCTCGGGCACCAGGACCTGGACGGTGAATGGCGGTTCCTCCTCGGGATGACCCGTCAAGATGCGAAGGCTCATGCTTGTGAGCCCTGCTGGTGAAAGTACTGGGTCCTCGGGCAGCTCTACCCCGATCCTGAGCACTGTCTGGGTGAAGGGCGGGATGGTCATGGGCAGTCTCGTTGTGGACACGACCCATCCCTCGGGCGTGTTGTAGTTGACGACGGGTCCGATGGAGATGACCTTGACAGGGACGTTTCCCCGGTTCTGCACCACTATCTCGCCTGCGGCCTTGCCTCCGATCTCCGGATGCAGCGTCGATCCTGTGGCGAGAAGGGCAAGTCCCCTCGTGACCCCCACCTCTATCGTCAGTTCGAGTGGGGTGCCGATCGCCCGGGGATCGTCTGTATCCGGGCCCAGGATGACCTTGTACTCCCCGGGCAACGCTGTCCCGTCCGGTGTGATCGTGGCTAGGAGGGGCTCGGATGTCCCAGTATCCTTCTGTATCTGTGTGATACCCGGATGGAACGTGATATCCCATCCCGTCGGAGCCCACAGGACCTCTAGGCGCGCGACCCTATCGACAGGGGCGTCGGCCAGAACCACCAGGATCGACTCCAGACGCTCGCCTGGATATACCGTGGAGTCGAAGACGAAGGTGTTGGTGATGGTCATGGTGTAGGATGTGACCTCGACGAAGAGGGGTAGGGAGGCCAGGGTGATATCCTCCTTGGGATGCTGCAGGCGCGGTGCCATGTAGTAGGTACCAAGCTCCGTGTCCTGGTCGATGTTGATGGTGATGTCGAGCATGCCCTCTGGGGGCACCCAGGTGATCCCTTTAGTGGCGACCGCGTCGTCCACCGAGAAGGTCCACCCTTCGGGAAGGGGCTCGACCGAGAACCTCACACCGCTGTCCTCCAGCTCGCCGCCCCAGTGGGCGTAGAGGCTGACCGAGGCCGAGTCGCCCAGGACCTGGATGCTATGGTCGTAGGACGCGTCGTGGTAATCCAGGGTGGCCCATGCGTCGTCACCCCTGTCGTCGTCGTTCGCCGTTGCACTGGCAGAGACGAGGATGAGGAGGACCAGGCCGGTGGCTAGAACGATGAACGAAGCCCTCACCCTCCTATCCAGGAACAGGGCCTTCCGGAATGGACCTGGCTGCCCCATGGCATCTGATTTGAGTGTACGGATATTTAAACAGTGTGGTATCCGATGATATCCTCGGAGGCCAGCTTCAGGCCAGGTTCAGGGAGGACCTGATCGACCTGATCTCATCCTCCATCTGCCGCGTGGCGTCCTCCAGGGCGATGATCTCGCCCCTGGCCCCCTCCAGCAGCCTGTCATGGAGGTCGCGCCAGGCACCCCTGTCGCCCTCCTCGGCCCGGGGCTCCCAGCTTGCCAGGAAATCCTCCACCTGGTCGATGGTGTCCACGTCTGGTCGCTTTGCCCGTTCCTCCTCTGGTAGCCGGGCCCTGAGCTTGCCCAGGTCCTTCTTGAGGAAGTCGGTGTGGTCCCGGAGGCCGGCGACCTTGCTCCGAGCCCGCTCGAGGATCGCGTCGTGGTGCCCCTTCCAGTCCGCCTCGTCAGCGTGGATGCGGGCGTTCATCAGCTGGGCGGTGAGGAACGGATAGTACTTGTTCTCCCGCTCGCGACCGCAATGGGGGCATTCCCAAAGGCGGTCGGTGGTCTCGGTGGGGTACTCCTCACCGCACTCGGGATCGCCACATATGATGATTATCCTCATGCCGGCCGCCTCCCGCGAAGCACTGCCACGGGGTGAGATAAAGCTTACGATTCCCGTTCGCCAGGACCGTTGTCCCACACGTGCCTCGACGATGGAGCCGGGGACGGCTCCCCTCCCAAAAACCTTTTCGACCCCTGCGGTCCATGCCCCCCCTTGGTGTAGGTCGTGGTCGTGCTAGTGACCGGTGCGGAGGGCTTCATCGGTAGCCACCTTGTAGAGCATCTCCTTGCCCAGGGCAGGGAGGTCGTCGGAACCACCTTCGACGCCAACGGCCTGTGGCGGCTGGAGGGTGTGAGGGACAGGATCCAGGTACTGCCCATGGATGTGAGGGATGGCGAGAGGGTCGACGAGGTCATGTCGGCACACGGTCCCGAGGCGGTCTACCACCTCGCCGCCCAGAGCCTGCCGACGGTCTCGTGGGAGGAGCCCGTCCGAACGATGGACACGAACGCCAACGGCACCGTGAACATAATAGAATCCCTCCGCCGCCACTCGCCGGAGGCCCCGGTGCTGGTGGCGTGCAGCTCGGCCGAGTACGGGATGGTAACGCCAGACGAGGTGCCCACCCCCGAGGACCATCCCCTCCTGCCGCTGCATCCCTACGGGGTGTCCAAGGTGGCCCAGGACCTCCTTGCATACCAGTACCACTACAATTTCAAGGTGAAGGCCTTCCGGGCGAGGATCTTCAACACCACCGGTCCCCGGAAGGAGGCCGACGTCCTGGCGGACTTCACCAAGAGGATCGTGGACATCGAGCAGGGGAGGGAACCCCCGAGGCTGCGGGTGGGGAACCTGGAACCCAGGCGAGACTTCACCGACGTACGGGACAACGTGCGGGCCCTGACCCTGCTGGTGGGGAAGGGCAGGCCGGGGGTGGCCTACAACATCTGCACCGGCAACGTCCACAGGATCTCGGACCTGCTGGACATAATCCTCTCCAACAGCAAGGCCCAGGTGGAGGTCTGGGAGGACCCAGCCCTCATGCGTCCATCGGACGAACCCGTCATCGGGGGCTCCAACAAGAGGCTCGTCGAGGACACGGGCTGGCATCCCGATATCCCCATCGAGAGGACGATAGTCGACATGCTGGAGTTCTGGCGGTCCCACCTCGGATAGGGCGGGTCCCCCCCCCCCCCCCCCCCCCCCCC
>JAUVRF010000497.1 GCA_030597775.1 Methanobacteriota archaeon
GTGGCATCCACCAGGCAGTCGAGGCTGGCCGTCTCGCGGGCGAGGCCGCAGCCGCCAGGACGGCCGGGGAGATAGACGGTCTCGATGGCTACGAGGCGGCCTTCAGGTCCCTGTTCCAGGTCCACCTTGGAAGGGCGGTGGCCAGGCGTCACGGGCTCGAGGAGGCATGGACCGGGGTCGAGGGTGATCCCCAGGCTTGGGAGAGGCTCGCCCGGCGGAGCTGGATAGGCTACAAGGAATACTACAAGGAGAAGGGGAGATAGAAGATGGCGCAGGACGACGAGTGGTCGGACATCCTTTCGAGGGATCTCGATGGACTGATGGAGGAGGCGAGGGGGATATCCCAGGACAATGTCGGTACGGACCTCCAGTGCTTCATACCCGGGACCATGCACTACATGGATGACCACGGCAAGTACCCAACCATCTCAATCACGGGTTCCGCTTGCGCCCTCAACTGCGACCATTGCCAGCGTAAGATACTGGACTCGATGATCCCCGCAACATCCCCAGAGGAGCTGCTCACGGTCTGCCAGAGGCTGGCCGAGGGCGGCAACATCGGTGTCCTGATCAGCGGGGGGAGCCTCCCCGACGGCACCCTCCCGTGGGACCCGTTCATCGACGCGATCGCTGAGGTGAAGGCCACCACGGAGCTCAAGATCACCATTCATACCGGGTTGATCGACCAGGACACGGCCCGGAGGCTGGACGAGGCAGGCGTGGACGAGTTCCTGATCGACGTGATCGGCTCGGAGGAGACCATGCTGGAGGTCTACCACCTGGACTCCACCCTGGAGGAGATGGAGTCCTCGCTGGCCGTCCTGGAGGCCACGGGAAAACCCATCATCCCCCACATCGTCGTGGGCCTCCACTACGGGCAGATCCGGGGCGAGGCCGTGGCGCTGGACATGGTGGCCCGCCACAAACCCTACGCCCTGGTCATCGTGGTCCTTCGGCCCATCCGCAACTCCCCGATGGGTCACGTCGACCCCCCGGACCCGGAGATGGTCGCCAGGTTCATGGCCCTTGCCCGGTTCAGGATGCCCGACGTCCCCCAGGCCCTGAGCTGTGCAAGACCCCCGGGCAAGTACAGGAAGCGCCTGGATTCCCTCGCCGTCGAGGCGGGCGTGAACCGCATCGCGATGCCCGCCGAGGAGGCCCTCGAACGGGCCCGGGAGCTGGGCATGGGGATAGAGTTCCACCACACCTGCTGCTCCAAGAGCTTCTGAGGCCCTCGACCTCGGTCCGAGGCACACTCGATAGGTGATGCTGGGTATCGGACCCGATATTGTGCGCCAAGACCCGTAATAATCGTCACGAACGTCAAGGAAACCCCCCCATTTCACAATCGAATGTCCAGTCCATGGGAAAAGTAATATATATATGGATAGAGGTCCGGGAAAAGGTAGGCCAATGACCTCCCCCAAAGAGTTGGATAAGGTAGGGAATGAGGGCTCTTCTGTCGAGCCCTCGCTTGGTACGTTTATCTATCCGATACGCCATTCTCGATATCCCATCACGATGGGAAGGGGCGAGGAGAGGTACTGGCCCCTTCGAGAGGACATCACGAGGTGATCGTTTGCCTGAGGACGCAATTGAGGAATATCCGCTCGTCACCGACGACGACATCGACCCGACCTTCGTCCAGAGAGTGTCCGCCACCCCCGGTGGTGAGCATCTTCTGGACTGCTATGCTTGTGGCACATGCTCTGCCAGCTGCCCGGTGAGGGCCATCGACGATGAGTTCAATCCCCGTCGGATCATTCGCATGGCCTTGCTGGGCCTGAAGGACGAGGTCCTGCAGTCCGACTTCATATGGTTCTGCACCGGTTGCTACATCTGCCAGGAGAGGTGCCCTCAGGACGTGCGCATCACCGAGCTGATGATGGCCTTCCGGAACGTGGCCACCCAGGAGGGATATCCCCATCCCACCGTGGCCATCATCGCCGACACCGTGGCCAAGCACGGCATCATCATGGAGATCGGCGAGTTCGAGAACGAGAAGAGGGTGAAGGCGGGACTTCCACCCCGGAACGTGCCAGAGGACGTCCATCGCGGTATCCTCGAGAGCACTGGCCTCACCGAGACCCTGAAGAAGGCCAAGCCCCGGCCCACCAAGGACGCCGACGGGGGTGACGCCTGATGTCCAAGTACAAGTTCGCCCTCTTCCTGGGCTGCAACGCA
>JAUVRF010000287.1 GCA_030597775.1 Methanobacteriota archaeon
AACTGGTCGACGACTACGTTCCTGCCATCAACGTCGTCGCGCCCCTCCCCGGTGCCGGCTTCAGCTCCAACACGGTCGTGGCCAACGGAAGCTACGATGAGCTGGGCAGCGGGGTCGACATGATCGAGTACTCCCTGAACGGGGCCAACTACACTCCCCTGACCAGCTGGAACGAGGGGTGGTGGACCCTTGCCCTGGCCAACATGGACGATGGCGAGCACTCCCTCGACCTGCGTCTCCGGGACAGGGCGGGCAACGTGGGCGAGATCGCGAGCGTGTCCTTCGTAGTGGACACCGTCGTGCCCTTCATCGACCTGGACCCCGTCGATGAACTGGTCAACACGGCCACGATCATCATCTCGGGAATGACCGAGATGCTCGCGACATTGGATGTGGACGGTCAGCTCTTCCATGTGGAGGAGGACGGGACCTTCATGGACGTTATCACCCTGGACGAGGGCGGGAACACCATCGTCATCTCGGTCGTGGACCGGGCGGGGAACGTGAACTCGATCACCTTGACCATCACCCTCGACACCATAGCTCCTCAGCTGATGATCACCTCGCCCGAGGACGGTACCTGGACCAACGTCCGGACGGTCTACGTCGAAGGTACGACCGAGTCCGACGTGGAACTGCTCGTCCTCGACGCCGTCGTGACGGTGGTCGACGGGGCCTTCAGGAAGATGTTAGAGCTCGAGGCCGGGGCCTTCAACATCATCGTGAACGCGACCGATCCGGCCGGGAACTCGGCTCAGGTCGAGGTCGTGCTCAATGTGGACTGGACGGCGCCAAATGTAATGCTGGTAGAACCCGAGGAGGGGGAGGTATACGTGCGGGACAGCATCCTCTCCATGACCGGGGACGTTGCCGACCCCCCGATCGCCCATGTGCTCCTCAACGACCAGGTCGTTGACCTGATAAACGGACGGTTCGTAGAACAGTTCACAATACTCGAGGGCACCACCGAGTTCCAGGTCGTCGCCACCGACGCTGCGGGGAACGTCGGCACCACGAAGGTCGTGGTGATCCGCGACCTCACGCCACCCACCTACGATGCCGAGATCACCGCCCTGGGTGGCGAACTGATCTATATCGAGGGGGACCTGTACTGCACCGCCCCCGCCGTCGAGGTCACCATCACGCTCAGCGAGGTCTCCATCCTCACCCCGGGCGGCGGGTCGGCCCTGCCCGCAGGAACGGACCTGTTGGTCCGTTTCGACCTGGAGGAGGGCCTCAATGTTCTGGAGATCTACATCGTCGACATCGCGGGCAATCAGGCCCAGACCTACCGTCAGAGGGTGGTCGTGGACACTACAGTACCCACGATAACGATGATCTCCCCGCAACCCGGTGCGCGGACCAAGGAGGACGTGGCCACCATCAACGGTAGGACCGAGGAGGGTGCCGAGGTGACCATCAACGGCGAGTCGGTCTCGCTGCTCTCGGGTGGCGAGTTCAGGCACATCGTGGCCCTGGTGGACGGACGCAACGACTTCATCCTCGAGGTGGAGGACGCCATGGGGAACTCCAACTCCACCACGGTGTCGGTACTGCGGGAGGGAGAGGTCCAAACCTCCGATACCTTCTCAACCGGTGCCGCCCTCGGGGGTTTCCTGGCCGGTCTCATCGTCGGTGTGTTGGTGGCGGTCGGGTTCTTCGTCGCCAAGGGCCGCCGCGCCGAGGCTGACGAGAAGGCGTTCAGGTCCAAGCCCGGTCCAACACCGGTCCGGGATGGTTATGTCGCACCCCCGCCGCCGGACGCGGAACCCGAACCCACGCCCAAGGGACCAGAGGACCTGGAGAGCTGGGAGGAGTACTAGGCCAAGACCCGCCCCGGCAATGCTTTTTTATCGGGGTGGGGCCTTAATGCGCCAGGAGGTGCGCGCGTGGAACAGGTATCTCGAGTGCTGGAGGGGACCTTCGACGGCGAGGAGGTCACCATCAGGGGTTGGGTCTTCAGGACCCGCTCCTCGGGCTCGCTGGCCTTCGTTACGGTCCGCGACTCATCGGGTGTGATCCAGACCGTCGCGTCCAAGAAGGAGATGGACCCCGAGGAGTTCGATGCCCTAAAGAAGGTCCTGGTCGAGTCGTCCCTCGAGGTCACCGGACGCGTGAACCCCGACGAGCGGGCGCCGGGGGGCCGGGAGCTCCACGTTTCCTCGGTCAGGGTCGTCCACTCCGCGGAGACCTTCCCCATCACCAAGGACAAATCCGAGGAGTACCTCCTGGACGTGCGCCACCTCTGGCTCCGGAGCCGGGAGATGACCTCCACCCTGAAGCTGCGCAGCACCGTGATCGGGGCCCTCCGCCAGTACTACCTGGACAACGGATACTACGAGAGCCAGGGCCCCATGTTAGTCAGCGGTCAGGTCGAGGGCGGCTCCACCCTGTTCGAGGTGCCCTACTACGAGAGGAAGGTGTTCCTCACCCAAAGCTCCCAGCTCTACCTGGAGGCCCTGATCTACAGCCTGGAGAGGGTGTTCACCCTGGCGCCATCCTTCCGGGCAGAGAAATCCCGCACCCGTCGCCACCTCACGGAGTACTGGCACTTCGAGATAGAGACGGCATGGGTCGGCAACGACGGCATGATGGACATCGAGGAGGAGACCATCAGGTACGTGGCCCGCAAGTGCCTGGAGGAGAGGCGGGACGAGCTGGAGGTCATGGGCCGGGACCTGGACGCCATCCGGGCTGTGGACGAGCCATTCCCCAGGATGCGTTACGACGAGGCCGTGGAGACCATGCAGGCCAACGGCGCTTCCGTCGAATGGGGGGACGACTTCGGCTACGAGGAGGAGAAGGCCCTGACCCGAGACACCCTCGTGCCCATCTTCATCCATCACTTCCCCAAGGACCTCAAGGCATTCTACCACAGGCCCGACCCGGAGGAGGGCGACCGGGTGCTCAACCACGACCTCATCGCCCCCGTCGTGGGCGAGATCATCGGAGGAGGCGAGCGCATATGGGAGCTTCCGGTCCTCCTGCAGCGGATCGAGGACGAGGGCCTGGACATGGAGGCGTACCAGTGGTACATCGACCTGCGGCGATTCGGATCGGTTCCCCACTCGGGTTACGGGATGGGCGTCGACAGGGTGGTCCAGTGGATTGGTGGCATCAGCCACATCAAGTGGGCCCTGCCGTTCCCCCGCGACATGAGAAGGATCTACCCGTGACGGGGCCTTCCCGCATCAAAGATGTAGTTCTAATTCTGCGCTAATATTTTTAAATACAAAGATCAACAAACAATATTGCGATGACCTATAGCAGGTCGAGAGGGTTTGGGTTATCGGTCACCCTGGTCGTGGCCGTCCTCATTGCGCTGGTGTTCGTTGTCCTGTCCACACAGGGTGTCGGCGCCAGTACCACGGACATCCATGGTGATTGGACCATCACCAACGGGACCGTGACCCTCGTCAACGAGACGGTCGACGTGAGGGGTAACGTCACGGTCGGCCAGG
>JAUVRF010000329.1 GCA_030597775.1 Methanobacteriota archaeon
GAGGGGAGACGCCAGGTTCACAGACTCGCACGGGTGGGTATCCGAGATTGTGACGGATAAGATCATGTACGACACGATCCCCCCGATGGCGCGGATCCAGATCGAGAACGACGCTCAGTACACACCAACAGCCCTGGTCACCGTACATCTGGAGTACAACGACCTGAATCCCATCGCCGGGGTGATACTGTCCAACGCTGAGGATATTACAGGCGCCCAGGAGCTACCCGTTGGCACGACAGAACATCTGTGGGACATGTCGACGGATGAGGATGGGACATATACAATCTATCTGAAGATCATCGACATTGCAGGCAACGTGATGAAGGACTCCGATTCCATCGAGGTCTGCTTTCCCCAGCAATGGGGAAGTGTAGTGATAGAGGGCGGTGCCGAGCTGGTGGGCAAGTCCATCGTTTCACTGACAATAGAGACACCCCGGGAGATGAGGGTGGACACGATGCAGATCTCCGAGAACGAGGATTTCGAGGACGCCGAATGGACGACCTACACCGAGTCGACGAACCTGTTCCTATCGTCGGGGGACGGCGAGAAGACCGTCTACGTCCGGTTCGAGGACTACCGGGGCATCGTCTCACTGTCCATCAACGACAGCGTGTCGATGGACACCACGCCTCCCAAGGTCGCCTTGACCCTCAACAGTGGCGCCGAGTACGCGACGTCCACAACGGTGCAGGTCGAGGTGACCTTCGACGACCTCCACGGAGCTGGTCAACTTTGGTTGGGTCTCGAGGAGGACCTGGACGACGCGGACCCGGTGGAGTACAAGGCAATGAGCACTATCATCATTCCATCTGTCGAGGGCCTGAGAACGGTGTACGTGAAAGTGTCCGACGAGGTGGGAAACGAGGTGATCGCATCCGCCACCATCCACTACGCCTCCAAGGCTCCGGTGATCACCCTTGTCCTGCCTGGAGGCCCCCTGTCCAACGCCGAGGGGACGGTGGACGTGACCGTGGAATGGGCGGATGAGTACGGTGACATCGAGGTCAAGCTGGCCTGCGACTCGGACCCCACACTGCTGGATGAATGGAAGGACCCTGCCGGGCCGCAAGTGGTAGTGATCCCAACAGGTACCCCCGACGGCATCCACCAGATAAGGGGTGTGGCCCGCAACATCCCTGGCCTCGAGAGCGACGTCGTCACCATCGATCTGGTGCTGGACCGCACCCAGCCCGAGCTTGACCTGGTCAAGCCTGCCGATGGCTCAAAGGTGACCCAGGAGGGCAGGACTGTGAAGATCGTGCTCGAGACCGACGACACTAGCGACGACTACCAGATGTCGTACAGGATCGACGGTGGAGCGTGGGTCCCGATCGAGGATCCCGATGAGCCCCTCAAGGTGGAATTCCCATCCTACGGCCAGCACACGCTGGAAGTGCGCGCGGTGGACGAGGCCGGAAACGAGGTCACGGCCACATCGGACTTCAAGCTGGAGAAGGATGAGGGTGGCATCCCCGGGTTCGCCGCAGCCCTTGCGGTCCTTGGGCTTGTTGCAATCGGCACGCTGCGGCGCCGCCGCCGCTGACGTAGGGGACACGACCAGCATGCGAACCCGTGATAATCGTACGATATCATTCATATAGGGGCACCCATGTCGCTGGCTCATGCCTAGGAAGCCTAGTGCATGCCCTGAGTGCGGGTCCAAGAAGGTGATACCCATAGAGTATGGGTATCCCGCGGATATGGGTGCCTACCTGAAGGCGGTCGACGAGGGCCGGTTCGCTCCCGGAGGCTGCTGCGTGGACGAGAGCAACCCGGACTGGCACTGCAGGGACTGCGAGCATCGCTGGTGAGGGTCGTCACACGAGAGACGGCCCGCCCAGGCTTCCCCCACGGTCGTAGTGCCTAAGGGATACCATTAAGGAGGATCGATCAGGTCGGGTCCCTCGCCGCTGGTTCTCAGCAGCCAAATAATATATCATCCCTTCTCGTTCCATCCCGTGTGCCCACCCCCTGGATGGGCAGGGGAGATGACATCGTGGACAGGACCCGTCTGATACTCATCGTGGGCATCGCGATGCTCGTGGTCGGGCTGTCCATGGCGGTGATCCTGCCCTTCGTGGCCCTGGATGACCCTGAGGACGCCGACTCGGTGTGGGTGGGCACCATCTGCGGGGGCTTCCTCGTGGCCATGCTGGGCACCCTGGTCATCGTCACAGGGGTCTTCCGGGTGTTCTCGGCCCGAAGGACGGAGGGCCTGCCCCCCATGGCGTCACCCCAAGGGCACGGATGCCCCCATCAGGAGGCCTCGGACCCCGACGGGGCCCCGCCCTGCCACTCCTGCTCCACCACCTGCGACGATCCGCCTGGCGGGCCCCGATAGGGAACGCCCGGTGGGATGGCATCGAAGGCCTCATTATCGGAACCTGCTCGATCGTTCCGATGCCTGGGTCATCGATACGCCCCGTCGGTCTTCGGGAACGTGTCGTAAACCGCAAAGGATAAATGTGACAGAGCACGAGAATCTGGTCGTGGGAAGAAGTGCGACGTGGGGATGTCGGCACTTATCGAGCTGCCGTTGGTATCCTCCGAGAAATGGCCATATTGGCCCGAAAGGTCAAAACGCACCAAACACAGTATATATACTCGTTACGCATAGGAACATCAAGGAGCCAAAGGAGGGCGCTTCCACGGTAGGCCCTGTATGCAAACAACGCCCGGCCGCCCACGAAGGCCCTGGCAACCGGCCAGGGTCGAGCAGCGCCCCTCCTTCGCCCCACAACTTTCATTGCGATCTTGGGAGGGATCAAACCGTTGCATGGGAAATGCAGCGGACCCATGTTGGGAACTCGATGCAAGGGGTGACGAGTTGATGAGAAAGAGAAGTGGATCCCGTAAGAGATACGCGGTCGGCGCGATGACCCTCCTCCTGGCCATGACCATGGTCGTGTCCTCGGTCGGGGCGGCCGACAGCCCGTGGATAGACGTGACCACGCCCGGCGACGGCGATTTCCTGACCCACAAGGATGTGCTGGTGGAGGGCAACGCGACGCCCGACACCAGGTCGCTATCCCTCGGTCGGGAGGAGTTCGAGAACGGCACGATGACCAACACGAAGATACGGGGCGAGAACCTGACGTTCAACCCGGTGGCATTGTTCGTCGACGATTTCTCCGGCCCCGTGCTGAACACGAAGAAGTGGACCGTTCTACAGGACCCGGACAACGTGTCCATCGATTCGGGCGCCC
>JAUVRF010000502.1 GCA_030597775.1 Methanobacteriota archaeon
AGGAGAAGCTCCGCCGACAGGACCCTCCCTTCAGGGGGTAACGTCACGTTGAAATAAGCGCTCTCGTCGCCCCCGAGGGTCCATTCAAGGGGGATATCACCGTCGTCAATGCTGTCCACGGCCAGACCCCCGGCGGGTGGGATGGCCATCCACATGCTGGATACCAGCAGGAGAAGGACCATCATCATGGCTACCAAGGGTCGACCTGTGGAAGGATTATAGGCAGGTGCGTGCATCGCCAGCCCTCCATGTGGCTGGAGTTCCCACGCATGGCCTGTGTATATTACCTTTGTTGGCCCAGTACAGGAAATGAAAACGCCCATGAAGTGGGCCAGGGTCCCTGATCTCCTGGTCTCGGGAGCGAACGCGCCTACATCGCCCAGAAGGGCTCCGTCTTGCGCTTGATGTCGGCGATCTCCTCCATCACCATGCGATCGTCGACGCTCATGTCCATGCGCAACAGCGCCCTGGCATGGCCCTCGGGGACATCCACGTACAGCACGTCCTCGGCCTTGATCTGGCGGCCAACGGTGACCCCGGTGAGGGCCACGGCGACCTCCTTGCCCTGGCCGACCTCCCTGATGCTCTCGTTCCCGTCCCGGATGGACTTGATCTTCCCCAGCTCCCGTCCGTCGGGACGCAGGATGGGTTGACCGACCCTAAGTCGTCCGGCCAGCACGCGGACGCCCACGATGGCGGGCTTGGACACGCGGAATATGTGGTCCGGGAGTATCAGGAACTTGCCCGGGTGGATGTAATCGATGCGACGCTCGGCGTCCATCTCCTCCTTCTTACGCTCGGCCCACTCCTGGTAGTCCTCCACCAGCTTGTAGACCACGTCGCCGTGGATCAGCTTGACGTCCTGCTTGAGGAGTTCCTCCTCGGCATCGGGGAGAACATCGACGTTGAAGGCGATGATGACCCTGTAGAGGGGTTCGGGATTGGTGGAGACCTCCACGATGTCCTTGCGGGCCACGTTGCGTATCTCCGCCCGGGAGATCGGAAGGTCCGCCCTGTCCATCTCGAAGGCCAGACCCTCGAGCGAGCCGACCGCGTCAGCCAGGACCGTCAGGCCAGTATCCCGGATCTCGATGGCGGGCTGGGACGCGTCCCTCACCTCGTTCATCGCCTCCTCCGCGTCGCCCTCGTAGGCGATTATGGGCGAGCCGGCCAGGGCATTCTCCAGGCCGGGTCCCGCGATCTTGACACCGGTGGCGGCCACCACCTCCTTGATGGAATCGAAGCGGTTCTTGGGGTCTCGGATCTCGTCAAGTGGTTTGGGCTTGAGCAGGGCCTTCACCTGGGTAAGGATGGGACCGTCCACGCCACCGACGACGAGGCGGTCACCGGTCCGCAGGACACCGTCGTAGATGATGGCGTCCATCGTCTTTCCCAGGCCCGGGACGTCCTTTACCTCCAGCACGGTGCCGCGGGCAGGTCCCGAGGCCTCGTAGTCCAGCTTGTCCAGGAGGTACCTCTGGGAAAGGCCCTCCAGGATGAGCAGCAGGTCAGGGATGCCCTCGCCCGTCCTGGCCGATATCGGCACGAGCGCAACGGATTCGGTGAAGTCCTCGATGCGGTCGTACCGGTCCGATGGTATCCCCTCGGAGTACAATCGCTCGATGAACCTGAAGATCTTGTCGTCGAGCCTGTCGCGAACCTGTTCGATCTGTAGCTCGTAGCTGGTCACGAAGGGCATGCCCGGGTGCTTCGCCCAGCCCTGGATCCGGTCGATCTTGTTCAGGGCTATGACGAAAGGGGTCTTGTTCCGTTGAAGTATATTGAGGGACTCGAAGGTCTGGGGCTTGAAGCCCTCGAGCACGTCGATGATGAGAACGGCGATGTCCGCCAGGGCACCCCCCCTGGCGCGAAGGGTGGTGAAGGCCTGGTGGCCAGGGGTGTCGATGAACAGTAGTCCGGGTGAGTCTAGCTCCTGCTCGCCCATCAGGGGAGCGCAGAGCTCTTTGATGACCTCCTTGGGAACCTCTGTGGCGCCTATGTGCTGGGTGATGAGCCCCGCCTCGCGGGTGGCCAGGTCGGTTTGGCGAACGCTGTCCAGCAACGTCGTCTTGCCGTGGTCCACGTGTCCGAGAACGGAAACGATCGGCTGTCTAGTCGCCATTCCTACCCCTCCCGGGGCTACCTCA
>JAUVRF010000459.1 GCA_030597775.1 Methanobacteriota archaeon
CTCCGCCTCGAAGGTCTGGGAGTGCTCGACGTCCTCCGTTGCGACGGTGGTCGGGGATGTGATGATACTGGGGGGATCGTTCGTGTTCTCCACGGTCAGGGTGAGGTTTGTCTGATCAGAACCACCGTTGCCATCAGAGACGGATATGTCCACCCAGTACGTCCCCACGTCGGAGTCCCCCGGAAGGCCTGTGAGGGTGTTTCCCTTGAGGGTGAGCCAATCGGCATCGGTATCCAGGTGCCATGTCAACGGGTCTCCGGGTCTGTCCACATCTATGACCTCGAGAAGGAAATCGTAGACCACATCTTCGACCGCAGTGGCTAGGGCCTCTGTTGTTATCACCGGAGGATCGTTGACGTTCACGACGGTGATGGTGAAGATCCGTACGTCCTCGGCGCCGCTGCCATCGGTCACGTTGATCACGACATAGTGGACCCCCACGTCCCCGTTCGTCGGCGTGCCTGTAAGTAGGCCAGTATCGTTGTCCATCGACAGGAAGTCTGCGATCGTCTGCATGCCCCAGGTCAGCACGTCACCCGGGTCGGCATCGATGGCATCGTAGTCGACGGAGTACTCCGTGTCCTCCTGGGCGTAGAGGAGGTCGGGCGTCATGATGATGGGCGCGTCGTTCACCCCCACCACGGTTATGTTGACCGTCGCGTTCGCGGATCCCCCGAACCCGTCCGTGATGTTGTAGGTGAGGCTCGTCTCACCGAACCAGTCCGGGTCCGGGACGAATTTGATGGACCTGCTGTCGTCGGAGATCGAGGCTGTTCCATTCGATGGCTGTGTGATATTTACCACCGAGATCGGGTCGTCATCCATGTCGTGGTCGTTGTCGACCACGTCTATGGTGATATCGGTATCCTCGAGGAGCGTGATGTTGTCATCGTCGTTCGCGATGGGCCACATGTTCGTCCGATATATGCGGACATCCTCGGGATCGTTGTCACCTCCGACGGCTATGTAATTGCCGGAGGTGTCGACCGACATCGCATCGGTGCCAAATTCCATGGTCTTCCTCCGGACAAGGCTCGTCCCGTTGAAGGAGTACAGTGCAACGTCATCATCGCCGTTGTCCCCCACCACCACCAGGTGGTCACCACCCTCCATCCAGGCCACGGATCGGGCCGAGGTCCCGAAGTCCTGCGAATCGACGAGGCTCAAAGCTGACCCGTCCCATGACAGCACCTCGACGTCACTCGCGCCATTCGCGCCGACCACGACCAGGTGATCGCCATCTGGGCTCCATCGGACGGTGGAGGGACCGCTGCCGAAGCTCCTCGATGCGACCGACTTCGGGGTGCCGGTATCGAAGTCGTATATCACCACATCGGATGCGCCGTTGTCAGCACCCACCGCAATGTACCTGCCATCGGGGTGCCAGTCGACGCTGTACACATAATAACCAATGGTCGTCGATACGTTCTGGCCCACCCAAGACCCGTCGAAGGGGAAGATCTCCATGACCCCGTATTTCGGGCTCCAGTAGGAGTCACTCTTCGCCCCCCCCACGACCAGATAGTCGCCGTCGGGGTTCCATGCCACCGCATCCCCGATGTACGTCATGTCCCTCCATCCGGCGAAAATAGGGTTAATATCGCTGCCATCGAAGGCAATCACCTGGAACCTAGGGGCATATATAGCAGGCCCAGGCCCAACCAATGCGAAGTGCTTGCCGTTGGGGGTCCATGACGATTCGCGCAAGGCCCAGCCTCTGAATTGTGTAGAATCAACGTACGTCAGCGAGGTACCGTTGAACTCGTCGATGGTGTAATACCTGTCCCCGTGACCGATGCCCAGGTAGTTCCCGTCAGGTCTCCACGAGACCGTGGGAGATCCGTACGATACGTTCACTGAGAGGATATCGATCAAGTAGACCTCTGGAGAGGCTTCGATGTCGTGAAGGGACATCCCCTCGTTGAGGCCATCCGGGCCCAGGGCCGTTAGGGGGTGGTCGTCCCCGTCAGCCGTGCCGACCGGAAGGCCCGCCCAACCGGACAGAAGGAACATTCCTATGATAGTGATTAATAACAGTCTCCTCGCTTCCATGCCATCATCCCCCCAGGGGCGTTCAGGATGATATGCCTCTCTTAATCTAATATAGTTATATGCTGGCCTTGGCTTCGTTGGCTGCGCCTCGGCCGCACACCCGCGCGGCCTCGTTGCCAGGACAGGGCATACAGACAATTCGCCCCGACCGAGGAGGCGCAGTCGGCCGGATGCGGAGCGGGGGGACCCGCGGCCGACCTGACCCGCCACAACTCCCACGTCCTCCCCTCGAACAGAGCCGCAAGCCGGCCACCCATCCACACACCCCCGTCGGGCACGTCGTCCTCCATGGTTGCGGCGACGGCGTTCCTTGTAACGTGCGAGACAAGTAGTAC
>JAUVRF010000426.1 GCA_030597775.1 Methanobacteriota archaeon
CTACCTGGTATGGCCACGGTGCTCTTCACCGCAGGTTTGCCCGGTCCGGACATGTCGACGGGGGTGAGTGAGTAACTGTAGTAGTAGTAATAGTTCCGGCTGTACTCGGTCGATTCCACCGAGTTGTACTCGCACCCCACGACGTACACGCCGTCGTCACCGACCATGAGCCCTCTGTATCCTTCCACATCGACCATGGTGATGTGCTTGAGGATCACGCGGCCATCGGTGTCGAGGTCAACGGTGAACAGCCTGCCCAGGGCGTAGTAGACGAGACGTGACCCGTCCACCAGGACGGGATTGGTGACGGCCTCGTTCGTATTGTAACCGTAGTACCCGTAGTAGTAGTCGTAGTAGTAATTGTAGTTCTCATTGCCCGGGAGTTCGTTGTATTCGTACTCGCTCGCGTCCCCCCTGATGCTGAACGCGTAGTCCCACACCATCGGTCTGTTGGGCAAGGACAGGTCCACCTTGGTCACCGTGGCCTGCCATGTGTCGTCGGCCACGTTCTTGGTGCCGAAGACGAACAGGTGGTCACCGATCCAGAACCACCTGGTCCATTGTCTGGCCAGGACGATGTCGCAGGTGGGCTGGGAGAGGTCGCTCTCCCCGGCGATGAACGCCCTGTAGTGGAGATAGTTGGTCCTGTAACCCCTGATCAGCTCTATCATGTACCCGTCGATCACACGGTGGTCCTGGACATCGGGGCAGAGCTCGGTGACGCTCGTGACCACGGGCTCCTGGATGTCCCGTATGTTCACCACCTGCATGAACCGGGTCGAGGTGGCGATGACCCTGTCGTTCACGGCCCGGGTGCGGGTCACCTGGTCTGGCTGCTCGAAGGAGCCGCCGAGGGTGAGCTCCCCCTTCTCCAGGTCGAAGGCCACCACCTGCACCGCGTAGCGGCCGATCCATTGATCGTTCTCGTCGCGGCCATAGGAGTAGAAGGGGATCAGGACTATGCCCTGGTCGTCCAGGACGGTGAGGGCCTTCGGGTCCCAGTTCGCGTTTGAGTAGGCGTTGCCACCGCCGAGCCTGACCCGCTCTACCATGACCACGTTCCAGGGATCGCTGACGTCGAACAGGGAGACGGCCACGTTCCGCTCGCCATCGGAATCGTCCACGCCGATGGCGATGATCTTCATGCCACGGACCTCCATGTGGGTGACCCATCCCGGCATCTCGAACACGTCACAGAGGACGGGGTTCTTGGGGTCTGATATGTCAAGGACGTCCAGGGGGTCTATGCTCCTCGGCAGGTGGATGGTGTAGCCCCGGGTGCCCTCGAAGCGGGTGGCCATCAGGTTGCCCTCGTCGTCGATGACAAGGTGGCCCAGCTGCTTGACGAACCACGGATTGGTCACGTCGAAGGTCCAGAGCTCCGATTTCTGGCTGCGGCCCCAGAAGTGGCTCACGACCCGGAGAACGCCCTCGTACTCGTCCATCTGGTACTTGTCGTTCACCTGTCCAGAGACGTAGAACGTGGCTTTCACGACGATACTTCCCTGGGGGTCGGAGATGTCAACGAGGGTGATGTCCGTGGATCCCCACCAGTCCCCGCTGTTCCTGTCCCAAACGGCCACGAACAGGTGGTCGGTGGTGACGTGGATGACGTTGGACCTACCGGGGAAGGAGGTCTCGTCCATCTGCCTGATGTTCTCGGTGTCGGCGATGTTCAGGGACATCACGTAGGTCCGGTCCTCCATCTGGGTGTCCGAGTAGGTGTTGTACCAGCTGTAGCAGTTGGACACCAGGTAGATGACCTCGCCGACCCTCCTGCTGTCGGTGACGAACCCCTCGATGCCGATCTCCCTGATCACCTGGGGTGAGGTGAGGTCCGATATGTCGATGATGGCGAGGCGGCTGCCTATCTGGTATCTGTAGGAGGTCATGCCCATGTCCCACCAGCCCCAGCGGGAGAAGCTGTACCAGTAACCGTAGTCGGAGGAGACTATGACGTAGGCCTTGTCATCCACCACGTACATCTCCACGGGGTTCCCGAGGATGGGGGCCGTCCCCAGGACCACGGGTCTGTCGGGCCTGGAGAGGTCGAAGATGATGAGGCCTCTGTAGGGGTTCAGCACGTACATGTAGTTGCCAACCACCTTGACCAGGTCCGCCTCCTCTATCTCGCGGACTATCGGGGAGTCGGCATCCTTAGCAACGTCATACGATTCCTCGATACCACCTAAGAGGTAATTTCTATTGGATCTCCAGCCGTTCAGGTCCGTTGCGTTCGAGAAGTCCTGGATCCCCTCCAACTCGGCCAGGTTCTGCAGTTCCTCTATCTCTATCTCTTTTCCTCCCAAGATGATATCGCCTTTGTCATCAGGACCGACTGGCTCCACCTCGAAGGGGGTCAGACCCGGTTCATCCGGCTCCTGCTCCGCCGTCGGAGGATGGTCCGGTGCCGGCAGGGGGTCTCGCGAGGTGACGTCCCTTCCGAACTCGAAGATCGAGCTACCAGGCTCCCCGTCCCAGCCGTAGCCAGCGTACATCGCGATGCTGGCGGCCGTGACCGCACTGAGGGCCAATAACATGCCCACAAGAACGATGTCCCATTTGCGCTTC
>JAUVRF010000530.1 GCA_030597775.1 Methanobacteriota archaeon
ACAGGGCCAGTCTGTCGTTGACGTAGGGCAGGTCGTATCCGTCGATGTTGTAACCGGTGATGACGTCCGGGTCGTATCGGCTCACAGCCTCCAGGAAGCCCTCGAGTATCCTCTCCTCGTCGTCGTCGACCAGGGCCTCCTTCACTATCTCGCCGTCGACCTTCCGGACGACCACGCTGATGGTAAGGATCCTGCCCCCCCGGTGGGTCGGTCTCCTGGAGTTCTTGTCGTCCACCAGGGAGTTCTCGATGTCGAAGCTCAGTATGCACAGGGGAGGCGTGAAGGCCTCGACGGGCTCGAAGGCCTCGGCCAGGACCACCAGGTCGGTGGTGTATGTCGCCGTCCGCTCGCCCTCCACCAGGGTCCCCTTGACCCGGGTGCATGCCCCGATGTCCATGTCGTAGATGAACCGGAGGGCGAAGGGGATGTCCGCGGCCAGGACCGTTGCCCCCTCGGCCTGCATCCTTCTGCGGAAGTCGGGGACCTCGTACGGATATCGGACGGTGACCTTGAACGCATCCCGGTCCTTGCCCTCGTACCACAGCGTGACCGGGTCCTTGCTGATGAAGTTGGGGATGCGCTCAAGCGCCAGCAGCGCCTGGGGCGGTGGCTCCATCAGATGGAAGTAGGGCCGGAACCCCTCGTAGAGAATGGTCACGGACCTGCCATCCCGGGTCCTGCCATAGAGGTGGATGACTATCGGTCTGTCCTCGACCCGCGTGTAGGAGGCCTCGACCAGGCGAACGTCCCAGCTGGTCTCGGCCAGGCGCCTATCCCCCCCAGACGATCTTGACTATGTCGTTCTCCTGGAGCTCGTAGTCCGCCCCCACCACCCGGCGGGTGCGGGCGTTCACGGCCCGGATGAACTTCTCGCCGAACTCGGAGTGGATGACGTACGCCAGGTCCCGGGCGGTGGCGCCTCGCCTCACCAGGTACGCATCCGGAAGCAGATGGCCCTTCTTCGAGGCCCAGTGGGTCTCGTCCTCGACGGGATACACCACGATGCTGTCCAGCATGTCGAAGACCGCCTTCTCTATCACCTTCTGCACCCCCGTCCCTCCCATGTTCGCCATGCAGGTCCTTATGCTCTCGAGCCCCTTCGTCTGGGCCCCCGACAGGGCGGAGGGGTCCTTGATCTCGAAGTCGGCCTCCCCGGGGTGGTAGTCGATGAGGCCCGCCTTGTCCGCCCTGCGCAGGGCCAGCTCGCACTCGGCCGACGTCGGTATGACCATCTCGTCGTCCAGGTCCATGAGGGACTGGAGCATTTCAGGAGGGGCCTTGTCGGCCTTGTTCGCGGCGATGAGGATGGGCTTGGAGACCTTGCGGACCTCCCTGGACAGCTCCATCAACTGGTCCGGGGTCCATTTGGAGACCTTCTCGGGAAGGCCCAGGCCGTTGAGCACCTGGTGCATGTCCCCCTGTGTCACCCCGAGGCCGGCCAGCCTTTCCTGGAGCGCGATCTCGGTGCGGTTGTGGGTCAGCTCGATCTGTTTGGAGACCTTGTCCCAGCCCCTGTCCAGTATGCCCTTGATCCAGTACGCGATCTCGTCCTCGAGGAAACCCACGTCCTCCCGGGGATCGTGGGCTCCTACGCCCACGAGGTTGCCCTCCCCGTCGGTCTCTCCCGAGGCGTCGACGACGTGGACGAGCACCGAGGCCTGTCGCAGGTCGTCCAGGAACTGGTTCCCGCGGCCCCTTCCCTTGTGAGCACCAGCCACCAGTCCGGCCACATCGATCGCCTGGACCGGTATCATGCGGGTGCCGTCGTCGCACTTGCTGTTCACGGGGTTGCACTGCTTGCCAAGCTCGGTGTGGGGGCAGGGCGAGCGGACGTACGTGACACCACGGTTGGCGTCGATGGTGGTGAAGGGATAGGAGGCGATCTCGGCATCCACCAGGGTGGCCGCAGCGAAGAACGTGGACTTGCCCACGTTTGGTTTGCCCACCAACCCGAACTCCATCGCCAAGCCAATCGGCCTTCTGGATACTTAGAGGTTTGCCC
>JAUVRF010000103.1 GCA_030597775.1 Methanobacteriota archaeon
AGGCGTGGTATGCCACCCATCCCCCGGTCTCGAGGTTCCACTGGATGGGCAGGATGTACTTGCTGTTGCCGAGCTGGGTGACGAACCTCTGCTTCCAACCGAAGCCGCCCAGGACGTAATCAACCTGGTAGGTGTGATTGCCAGTGTCGTCGAGGGAGGCGAACCATCCCGTCTCGTTCTTGGTCAGGGTCACAGTTCCGTCGATCCCATCGGCGACCGGTATGGTCACATCTATGTTCCAAGGCGCGACCACGGTGTCGACGGTGGCTACCTGGATCTTCTTCGGGTGAAGCGAGTCCGACCAGTCGTCATGCTCGTCACCGTGGCAATCGCCGCACTTTTCCGAGCCCACGAATGTGGCCCCGTCCATATACGAGTTATCTGCCAGGTCCGCGAAGCGCGACTCATCGTCGTCCACCTCTGCGGCGTAGATGCTGAACGAGACCATAAGGACCAGCGCCATTGCGAAGGCTAGCATGCCGAATGACAGGCGCACCGTACGCTGGCTAATGCCCCGTGGCTCGTTCACAATCGGTTCATCAGAAGGTTCAATCATTAATCCACCACACTACTTCACTCTCTTGGTGAGGCTCCTTAACCTCGGACGGTCATTCAATTGTTAATATATTAACCTTACGAACGTCTTATCTGTAACCGTTACAATGTGATTTTAAATCGAATCTTGAGAAATACTTATACGAACGTTAGCACAACCCATGAAATGCCTACCAAAGACGCGAATCTCCCGACGTAAGTGTTCGGGCGGGCTCGTCCCCAAATGAACATTCAAGGGAATAGAGAAGTTGAGGTACATGCCCCGGTCACACGGGCAGTGAGCGAATGCCCTGGGCTCTTCCAAGCGTGGCTGGGGTCCCCCCACCCGCCCCCCCCATGGGAAGGGGGGACGAGGGGAGGTGGGTGGTCGGTCATGGGTGACAATGACCGATGTTGAGTTGTCTAACGCCTGCGCGATGTTGCCAGGACCAGTCCGGCTATCACCAGGGCCAGCATCAGGATCACCGTGGTGAAGCCCGGGCTCTCATCCTCTGACTTCTCCTCGATGAAGTCCGGATACTCACCCGACGTGGGCGTGAACTCCCCCTCGGAGGAGATGAGTCCCGTGAAGGATTCATCCTCGTAGCCGTCCTTCTCGACGGTCACGTTGACGGTCCGACCCGCCCAGTCGGCTGGCACCGTTATGGTGACGTTCCCATCGGCGTCGGTGGTGCCCGACAGGGTCGCACCGTCGTTCTCCATGGTCACAACGACGCCCTCCACGGGATCACCATCCTTGTCGGTGATCGGTCCGCCAGTTAGGACGTATTCCGTGGGTGCGACGTAGAACTCAAGGAGGAGGGTGTCGGAGCCGGTCGAGGAGTGGTCGTCCCCTCCAGAATCGTCCATCAGGGAGACTCCGAAGCGGTACATCTTCGCCAGGTCGTCGAACTGCACGTCGTCGGAATTGCCGGTCACGAGGGCGCGGGTTATCTCGGTGTGCCACGTGCCATCCTCCCAGACGGCCGCCTGCATGACATCTCCGCGGCTTCCCGTCGGAGCCTGCAGGACGCGCTCGGGTATCACGGCCCCAAGGTCCATGTACTTGTTCCAGGCATCCGCGACGTCGTCGGCAGATGCGGAGGCGATGGTCAGGGCCTGACCGTCGTCGATCTCGGCCTGGGTGAGCACCATGGCGTCGATGTAGTCGGCGGGGTTCGACTCTATGTACAGGGGCCCGGTCTTGGCCGAGTTCCTGTTGCGGCCGTAGGTTGAGGAGCCGCCGTCGCCGTGCCGTCCACCGTCGCCCTCGTGGGGCGCCTCGTCGTAGGTCAGGGTCTTGTCGTCGATGAACCCCTTGAAGGAGAACTTGCCAGCCGTGGCCTGGTGATCATCGTTGATCGTGGGGGTCCCGGTCTGGGTGGCCGCCGTCACTGGGAGGGACCTGGCGGGCTTCAGGTGCCACATGTCTCCCTGCTCACCATCGATCTCCAGGTAGGCCCCGGCGCTGCCGAGTCCGGTATGGCACTTGACCATGCATCCCTGGGTGTCGAAGCCGGTGATGGTTCCGATCTCCCACAGCATGGCCAGTCGATCCTCGGAGCCGCTACCCAGGGTCTCGAAGTCCTGGACGAAGTCCATGTGATAGGCACCGCTGTGATAGTTGTGGTCCTCACCACCGCCGTTGTCGATCGTGCTGACGCCGAAGTGGTAGGTCTTGGCCATGTCGTCGAACTGAACGTCGTCGTCGTTGCCGGTGACAAGGAGCCTCTCCATCTCCGAGGTCCACATACCATTCTTCCAGATGGCGGCCTCGTGGATGTCGCCACGGGAGCCCGTCGGGGGGCTGAGGATGCGCTCGGGCACCACGGCGCCCAGGGCATCGTACTCGGCCCAGGCGTCGGCCACATCCGTCCCAACGTAGCCAGGGTCCGCCGGGTCGGCGGTGATGGTCTCCTCGTCGTCGATCTCAGACTGGAGCAGGACCATGGCGTCCAGCCAGTCCGTCGGCTCCTTCTCGATGAACAAGGGAGCGGCCTTGGTCGCGTTCCTGTTACGCGAGTAGGTCGAGCCACCATCGTCACCATGACGGCCTCCGTCCTCCTCGGCGCCCGCGTTCTCGTCGTAGGTCACGTGCTTGTCGTCGGTCCAGCCGTCCAGGTGGAACTCTCCCGCGATGGCCTCAAGGCCGTCAAGGGTGGGTTCGCCCTCCTGGGAGACGCCGTTGGCACCCAACGACCGGGCGGCCTTCATGTGCCACATGTCGGTGGTGTCGTCCTGTCCCTCCAGGTAGGAGTAAGAGTCGATGTGGCACTTGACCATGCATCCCTGGTCGGCGAAGCCGGCCGTGTTTATGTCCCACTGGATGTTGGACCGGTCCTCCGACTGGCCGTCGGAGTTGCGCCACATCTGCTCGACGCTGTCCCACGCCCAGGAACCGCCGCGGGCGATGCTGAAGGTGGGGTCGGCCCACTGCTTCTGGATGAAGATGTGGGTGTCGTTGAAGAGGGCCTTCAGGGTGATGTCGCCGGGCATGGTCCCGCCCGCGACCGCGATGGTCAGGGGAGCCGCGGCGTCCCATGCCTCCTCGTCCACGTTGCCGTCCACGTCGGGCGCGTCCTTCGTGTACACAGCCCTCATGGTGTCCTCCGGAACGGGGTTGTACATCCAGGCGCCGCCGCCCCTGGTGAGGCTCATGGTGGGGTCGTCCCACTCGGCGTAGATGTAGATGTCCGTGTCGGTGAAGACCGACCTCATCTTGATGTCACCGTTCGCATCGCCTCCAGAGACGCTGATCACGAGCTCATCGGCGTCCGCCCAGAACGCCTCGTCCGCCATCCCGTCGAGGGTGGGTGCGGTATCCACATAGAGGGACACCAGGGTGTCAGATCCATCCCCCTGGCCCAGGGTGGTACCAAGGGGAGTAAGGGCCACACTGACCAAGAGTGCGCCCATCACGATCATTACGGTCACGATTTTCTTTCTGTTGATCTTGTACGAATGTCTCATAGTATTCCCTCGTAGTTCCAGGTCGTAAGTGTCAGATCCCAGTTGAAGAATGGAAGGCAGCCAAAGGAATGGCGAACGACGTACCCGAATTACAGTGTCCCATCCGATATCCACCCTACATATTGCTCTCGGTAATCCCGAAGCTTAAATTGGGTAATAATATCCAGGTATATCAATCTTACGAATGTAGGGTTACAAAAGGAAATACAGGACAAACATCTAATGTAAAGAAATATAACGCCGATATCCGTTCGTTACAAATCGAAACTATCCAATGAATGTTCCTGCATATTATTCGGTCGATTGTCCATTTATTGGACAAAAGGTCATAGAAATTCTGAAAATCAGTTCACAAGTGTAACGTCGAATGCGGGCCGGTGGAACCGGTATCCGAGGTTAACGGGCCTCAATAACCCGCCAGCAGGCTCGCCATCAGCCTGCCCTCGGCCTTCCGCTGGTGCTCGATCACTTTGGCCTTGCCGACGCTCACCAGACAGGTAGACACCCGGTATGACTAGCCTCCGCTCCTGGGATGAGGGTATGACCCCTCGCCCCCCTGGGTGAAGGGGGGCGAGGGGTTTCCTCTTCATGGGAGGTATATCTTCATCAGTCTAGCGACGTCTCCGTGTCGAGACCGCCAGGACGGCGACGAGTGCCAGGGCGAGTATCCCCACAATGGCCGCGAAACCTGGGCTCGCCGCCTTCTCGATCTTGGGGTAGGTGCCAGCGACCGTGGTGAACTCGCCATCTGACGAGATGGTGCCGTCGAACTTCTTGTCCTGGTAGTCCGATTTCGTCACCTTCACGGAGACCGTGCTGTCGGCCCATTCCACCGGCACCACGACCGAGGCGGTGCCGTTCTCGTCGGTCGTTCCGGTCTTGGTGGTCCCGTCATTGTCGACCGTCACCTTGGCCCCCTTCACGGCCTTGTCATCCTCGTCGAGGATCGGTCCGACGGAGAGGGTATACTCGGTTGGCGGGTAGTAGAAGGCGAGCTCGTAGATGGCGGAGCCGTGGTGGTCATGACCACCGCCTCCCGTGTTGTCCATGGTGGCGATCCCGAACCGGTAGGTCTCGGTGAGGTCGTCGTACTGCACGTCATCGTCGTTCCCGGTGACCAGCTTCCTGGAGAACTCCGTATACCAGGTGCCGTCCTCCCTGATCGCGGCCTGCTCGATGTCGCCACGGCTTCCAGAGGGCGGCGTCAGGATCCGCTCCGGGATGATGGCGCTGAAGCCCACGTATCTCTCGGACGCTGCGGCCACCTCGGCATCGGTGGCGGTGGCGACCTCCAGGGTCTCGCCGCCGTCGATCTCGCTCTGGAGCAGCACCATCGCATCGAGGTAGTTGTCGGGGTTGGTCTCCATGTAGATGGGTGCGGTCCGGTCGTCGTTCCTATTGTGGGAATAGGTGGAGTCCCCGGCGTCGCCGTGGCGGCCTCCATCACCCTCGTGGGGAGCCTCATCGTAGATGATGTTCTTGTCGTCGATGAACCCCTTAAAGATGAACTTGCCAGCGGTCGCCTGATGGTCGTCACCGATGGTGGGGGTCCCAACCTGCTCCACGCTGGTCACGGGAAGGGACCGGGCCGACTTCATGTGCCACATGTCCCCCATCTCGCCATCGACCGGCAGGAAGGCGCCGGCGCTGCCAAATGAGGGGTGGCACTTCACCATGCATCCCTGGGTATCGAAGTCAGTGATGGCCCCCATTTCCCACATGAAGGTGAGCCTGTCCTCGGAACCCCCGAGGACGTGCTTGAACATGGGCTGGAAGTCCAGGTGGAGGACATCCAACTGGTAATCGTGGCCCTCGCCCCCGGTGTTGTCCATGGTCGCCACTCCGAAGTCGTAGGTCATCTCGAGGTCGTCGAATATGACATCGTCGTCGTGCTCCGTGTCTAGGAGCCTCGAGAACTCCGCAGTATAGGTCCCATCCTTCCAGATGGCAGACTCGAGGACATCCCCGCGAGAGCCGGTCGCTGGATAGAGGATACGCTCCGGGACGATGGCATCCAGGGCGTCGTACTTCGCCCAGGCGGTGGTGACGGCCTCGACGTCGTACCCGGCCACACCCGGGTCAGCCGTGATGGTCTCCCCATCATCGATCTCCGTCTGGTAGAGGATCATGCCGTCGAGCCAGTCCGTCGGATTCGTCTCTATGTACTTGGGGGTCGTCTTATCAGCGTTCCTGTTGTGGCCGTAGGTGGATTCCCCGGCGTCGCCGTGGCGGCCACCGTCTCCCTCGGCTCCCGCGTTCTCGTCGTAGATGGTCTTCTTGTCGTCAGCCCAACCGATGAGCTGGAACTCGCCGGCGGTGGCCTCGTGATCCTCGATGGTCGGCGTCCCAGTCTGCTTCGACGAGATGGCCCCCAGGCATCTGGCGGCCTTCATGTGCCACATGTCCGCGATGTCGTCCACGCCGTCCAGGTCCGAGGCGCTTCCTACATGGCACTTCACCATGCAGCCCGTTTCGTCGAAGCCTGGTGCATCGATGTCCCACATGAACGCGACCCGGTCCTCGGAGCCGCCGATGGTGTGGTTCCAACCGCCGTCTCCCTCATCGTTCCACCACCATGACCCCGAGTACTCGACGGGGTTCACGCCCTGGGCGCCACGGATGATGTCGATGGTCGCGTCGTCCCACGTGGCCTGGATGTAGATGTGGGTGTCGGTGTAGACCGCCCTCATCGTTACGTCACCGGGGTTGTTCCCGTGGGAGACCGCGGTCGTCAGCGGGATCGCATTCGCCCAGGCATCGTCGGAGAGGTCCCCGTCGAGCACTGGCGGCGTGTCAACCTTGACCGCCCGCATGGTGTTCTCGGGGATCGGGTTGTACTGCCACGAACCGCTGTACAGTAAGGCGTCCTCCTGGGCACCACGGATGATGCTCATGGTGGGGTCGTCCCACTCGGCGTAGAAGTAGATGTCAGTGCCAGTGAATACCGACTTGAGCTTCACGTCTCCGGGGTTGTCCCCGCCCGCGACGGGTATCACCAGCTCCTCTGCGTCCGCCCAGAACGCCTCGTCGGCCACGCCGTCGAGGGTTGGAGCGGTGTC
>JAUVRF010000382.1 GCA_030597775.1 Methanobacteriota archaeon
AACGACGGGTGATGGACATTCGGGCCAAGGCCTCCGGCTGCGTACTGCAGGTACGGGACCTGGCATCGTCGGGGACCGGCCTTGAGGAGGTCCGCTCCCGGGTGGTGGTCGGCGCGGACGGCCCCTCCTCGATCGTTCGCAGGTCACTGGGCATCCAGCGGCCGAGACGCAAGCTCACTGGCTTCCAGGTCGCGTTCGCTTCCTCCCAGCCCATGGACACCGATGCCGTCGACCTGTACGCAGGCCATGATGTCGCTCCGGGCTTCTTCGCCTGGGTCGTCCCACACGGCCCCCACAGCGGCCTGGTCGGCCTGGCCCAGGAGCCCGGCGGGATGTCCCCCACGGACAGGCTCGCTCTGTTCATGAAGGGCCCGGCCTTCCGGGACAGCTTCCCCGACGTGCAGCCCGTCGCCACCTTCGCGGGGACCATCCCGATCGGCCCCCTGCACAGACCGGTGGCCAACGGCGCGGTCCTGGTGGGTGACGCCGCCGCCCAGGCGAAGGCGGTATCGGGGGGCGGGGTCTTCCCGGCCCTGGTGGCGGCCAAGCACGCCTCCGACGCCATAGTGGCCGCCCTGGAGAAGGGTGAACCCACCGCGCGGGCCCTCTCGGCCTATCCCAGGGCCTTCGACAAGGAGGTCGGGGCCGAGCTTCGGAAGGCGGCCCGCCTGCGCAGGTCATTCCGGGCCATGTCAGACAAGATGGTGAACGACCTGATCGAGGCCCTGGACGACCCGGAGCTAATGGACCTCATCGTCTCCCAGGGGGACATCGAGTACGCGTCGCGTCTCGTCAGGGCCCTCCTCAGGAAGTCCCCCCGGCTCGTCCGCCTCGCCGGTCCCCTCTTCAGGGGCCTCTTCTGAGCTCTCCTTCTCAATGGTCTCCGAGTCAAGATCATGGTCCGGGATGTCATCCTCCACGTTCCGGATGACCTTGACGAAGAAAGCCACACAGCCCACGAGGATACCGATCAGGCCGATGATGAATATCATCAGACCCATGCCCGCACCCGGTCCCGACCCGAAGAGGACCTCGAGGGGTCCCGTGGCATCCATCATGAACGGCTCGAACACGTTGTCCGCGAGGGGGCCTGCCAGCATGACGGCGGGTCCCTCGCCCACCAGGGCGATGAAGAACCGGGCCGAGAACACCCGGCCCTGGAGGTCCGGGGGGACCTTGGATTGCCATATTGCCTGGCTTGCACTGAAGACAAGGGGACCCAGGAGCAACATGATGAAGACACCGATGATCCACGAGGGTATCCATCCGTCCAATCCCAGGACTAGGAAGCCGATGTTGGACAGGATCAGTCCCACTATCAGACCCCTGATCTTGCGCTTGAAGCCTCCCCAGATGGAGACCACTGCGCCGCCCACGATACCGCCGATGCCTCCGAACATCATCACGGTGCCCAGGATGACCTCGTTGTTCCCTGTCTTTGTCAGGATCATCGGTTGCATCACGATCCATGCCATCATGCCGACGAAGTTGGATAGGAAGAAGACCAGGAGCAGACCCTTGAGCCCCTTCCGCTTCGGGTCCCCGATGTATCGGAAGCCGAAGGTGAGGTCGCCCCACCATGATGCCTGGGCCTCGGTCCCCTCCTTGGACCGCTTGGGCTCCGGTATGGGCACGATGAGGAGGGTCCCGATGGCCACGAAGAAGGTGATGATGTCCAGGACCAGGATGCCACCCAGTCCGATGGAGCTGAGGAGGAGCGCCGCCAGGATCGGTGCTAGCATCTGGGAGATGGACCAGCCCAGGGAGAGCATCCCGCTGGCACGACCGTAGTGCTTCTTCGGCACCAGCAGCGTGGTGGCCGCCGAGAAGGCCGGGAACTGGAAGGCCCGGAAGATGTCACCGAGGGCCACGAGGACAAGGATGTAGCCGAACTCCATGTTGTCGGTCATGTAGAGGATCAGGATGCCGACCGTGGAGACGGCTGCTATCGCATCGGTTATGGCCATGATCCATTTGCGACTGTACCGGTCTATGATCACCCCGGCGATGGGAACCAGTATGATGGAGGGCCCGAAGGCGGCGAGGAAGAGGAGCGAGACGGACGTGACCTCGCCCGTGTCCTCGAATATCAACACCATGAGGGCGAAGAAGGTCATGCCCGAGCCGACCAGGGAGGCCACCTGGCCCGACCAGATGACGGTGTAGTTCCGCATATCGCGAAGCACCTGCAGCTTCCCACGGAATCCCCCCCCATCATCGCTCATGCTCATCACCCATACCCATGACTAAGGTCTGTGACGCCGACCCGAATGCGTGGCCCCATAAAAAGGGTGACGGTCGTCCTCAATCACCATCGTCGTCGTCGCCGTCGAGAGGCTCGTCGGCGACCTCCTGGTCGGCCCGGATGTCCTCCAGGCGCTGCTGCATGAGCCGCTTCCTCTGCTGGTACTTCCCGGACCAGTACTGGAGCCCCTTCTTGAGCCGGGGGTACTGGTCCCCGTGCTCCTCGGCCAGGTAGAACACCACGGCCAGGGTGCCAAGGAGGATGCACAGCACGATGAGTGTGGCCAGGGGCCAGAGGGGCACCGGGTCCTTAACAGAGAACGAGGAGTCGGGCACGATGCCCGCGGTGCCCAGCTGGTCGTAGCGGTTGGTGTAGTCGAAGCCCTCCCACTGGTCCCAGGTGAAGTAACCGCGGGACTCCATGACGAATGCCACCTCGTCGTACTCGAACTCGATGCGATGGCGCACGAAGTACGTGCCCTTGGGCGTGTCGTCCTCTGTGGCGATGTCCAGCCGCACGGGTTCGGAACCGCCCGTTGGGATGTCCGGCAGGAGGATCCTGTTGACGGGCTCCC
>JAUVRF010000241.1 GCA_030597775.1 Methanobacteriota archaeon
ATATGGGCGGAAAGGCTCTGCCCATATCCCTCCCTTTTTTTTATTTGATAGTATCTCGTGCCCCTAGGCTCTTTCTTGAACTTTCACCTCACACATTCCTAAGGTGGATTTGTGGATCCAGACCCTCTTCAACAAGGGCCAGTCTGAGGTGGTCGGCCTGAACTGTCAAAGACATGATACACGAGGCTAGCCCTTTTTCGTCATATCCAAGTGTTCTATGAAGACGCCTCATCCAATATCACCTCACATCGATGCTAGAAGGGACCGAGCATCCCGAGGTAACTTAGGACGATGAGGAGGTTACCAGCGAAGAGGAGACCCCCCATGGCGCCCGTCAGTGGCTTCACGAGGTCCCGACGGAAGGCGAGGAGCGGGAACACGATGAGCTCCCCCAGGATTATCACCCAGGCCACCCAGAGGAAGTCCGGGTTCAGGATTATCGAGTTTACCGACATATAGATGATGCCCACGTCCGCAAGGCCTATGAGCACGGCTCCCAGGAGGCATGCCCGACGCCATCCCAGGGCCACGACGATGCTCATCTTGCCTCCCTCATCGTCGCTGACGTGGTCCATCAAGGCGGGGAGCATGAAGAACGTGCTGGTCCCGAGGGCGCTGGTCACCAGCCACGCGGTGGGGGGGAGGGACGAGGGTGCCTCGATCACCCACCCCGCGATCGTGCACAGGACGCCTATGCCAATGGCGTTCGCGGCCAGGTCCAGTCCAGGCCTTCTCGACAACTGGATGGGCGGCATCGAGTACAGTACCGCCAGAACGACGAGCATGGTGATGACCACGAGGAACCCAAGGGAGACCAGGAGGGCCAAGAGGAGCGAGACGGCGAAGGATATGGCAGCGTATCCCTTCAGGGTCCCGCCGTTAACACGACCCGTGCTGGAAGCATAGTTCCTCTTACGCTTGCTGAGGGCGTCCACCTCGCGGTCGTAGGCGTCATTGAGGAGCAGAGTGCCCAGTCCAAGGAAAGGGAATATGGAGACGAGGGCGATGAAGAAGGACGCCTCGGTGGGCAACAGCGTCTCGGTGGCCAGCACCCATCCTATGAAGAATGGGCCGACGGGTATGAGAAGCGTCGGCATGTGGACCTGGCCGAAGACCACAGGCCCCCTGACTTCCCCCGACTCTGTCATCTAGATCCGCTTCAGTTCTTCCTCGAGCAGGTCCTCGTAATAGGAATCGTCATGTTCCTCTTCTTCGATGGTGGAGCCCTCTTCCTCCTCATCGCCCTGCTCATCGTAATAATAGTCCCCGTCCTCATCATAGTCCGAGTCATCCTCTTCAGGCTCATGGTCGCGGGCACCGATGTCCTCGTCTGTGGATATCCTCCGAACCCTCTTCCTTCTTCCCAGGAACTCGAAGAAGACCCGGGCACCGATGCCGAATATCATGAGGTACATTCCCAACCAGAGGGCGTTCATGAAGGGCAGGACAGTGACGGACACGTTGACGAAGTTCACTCCACCCGAGGAGGTCGAGTTGCCGTAGATGAGGTAGATGTCCTCTTGGATGGTCCAGAGTACGGCCACCTCGGTGCGCCACTGGCCGTTTATGTATTGGGCGCCAGTCTTCTCTGTACCGATGTGACGGTCGCCCCGGTTCACCTCGACCTCGGTCCACACGTAGTCGGGGCCACTCTCTATGTCCGTGGACCTTATGGAGTATCCCTCGAAGTCCTCGGCAGGGCCGTCCACCTCAAGGGTCAATATCGTCTCTTCTCGAAGGTAGCTGCTCCCTATGTAACCGAGGATGATGAGCACGACAGAGATGTGTATGATGTGGGCCGAGACCAGTTTGAGGGACGGCCACAGTCGCTTGCGGTTGAAGCTCTTGCCGGCCTTGTAAACCGCCCCGACCAGGCCAACGACAAGTATCGGGAAGGTGGCGGCCACGGCCATGTTGTCCCGGAAGATCAAGGCGGCCATCACCGCGGCCAGGGCCGTTGCTCCCGCGATCTGGGCCACCCTCTTCCTGCCCAGGTCCCTCCAGACCAGGCAGACGAAGAGCAGGAGGACCCCGATCATGGCCAGGAAGCCTATGGGCCGGTCGAAGTCCTCGGGACCAAGACCGTCCATGCCGCTCATGAGGATGAAGAAGGTCACGATGGTGGTGAGGACCAGCATGATGATCGTCGCGAACATCAGCATGTCGTCCTCGATCAGCTCGGAGAGGGTGTAGTACCGTTCCTCCTCATCCTCTTCATCTCTCCTCTTGGCGTAGGCCCGGTAAACGATGATCAGCGTGACCACGAACGCGATGACCATGAACCACACGTACACCCTGACAGAGGGTCTCGTGTCCATGATATCCCGGAACCGCTCCCAGGGGGTCATGGAGAGGTCCGCGTCGCCATATGAGTGCACCGAGGCCCACAGCCCCGCGGCACGAGTTGAGAAGGTTGCGAATATCACCAGGATGAACGTGGTGACGCCCAGGAAGGGTGCTAGGCTGGGATAGTTGCCCTTCCGGGAGTACTTGAATTGGGCGTGCAGGAACGCCGTCAAGAGGAACCACGGGAGCAGGGAGGATGTCTCGATGGGGTCCCATGCCCAGTAACCTCCCCAGCCCAGGACGGTGTATGCCCAGAGGGCTCCGATGCCGATGCCCGCGGTCAGGAATAGCCAGCCGAATCGGCCCCAGAAGACCGAGAGACGGGTCCAGTCCTTGTGCCCGGTGAGCAAGTAGGCGAAGGCCGCTGCGAAGGGGATGACCAGGACGCCGTACGCCACGAACACCACCGGCGGGTGGACTATCATGAGGTCTGTCTGGAGCAGGGCGTTCAGGCCGTTGCCGTCGGGCTTCGAGTCCAGAGCATTCTGCGGGGTCGTGGCGAACAGCTCGTACAGCGAGAGCACGTAGATGAGCACGGCCATGACCCCGAAGGTGGCCAGGCGTGCGATGTCAAGGGTATCCGAGTCGATCTTCCGGCCCATCGCCCTGACCTCTTCGATGAACCACGGTATGATGATCCACCAGACCCAGAAGAGCAGACTACCGGCCAGGCCCGCCAGGACGGCACAGAACTTGTACTTGGCCTCCAGGTCCACGCTGGAATACTGCCAGACGTAGTAGTACGTCATGTCCGACGTCATGAAGATGTAGTAATAGTACACCACTATGCCCGTGATGAGGAAGAACAGGATGAGCGTGATCAAGCGGGAGATGATCAAGAACCGCCTGTCCCAACCCCTGAGCCTCAACACGGAAGTTATCATCCCCCCGATGGCCAATACGAGACTCAGGTAGACCAATCCATTACCGAGGGCCATAAGGCCGGCGAAGGCCCTTGCTATATAAAAACCTTACACTGGATATGGGGTTCAGGTGGCGATTCGGAACAAGGTGCCAGTCATTTTGTGACGATTTAACGGACGATTGCCTGCTATTTTCAAAAATCTATCACAAGGGGAGTACGACGATGCGAAAATAGTGGATGTATGTGAGACAAATTTCCTAACCAATGAACAAAGTTTAAATGATGGTCATGTAATTACCCTGTGAATTCGGCCCTGGACAATGACAATTGGGAGAGTCGAAAGTGAACAGCCGACCACGCCGCAGCAACTTCGGAATAAATTGGTGATACCCCTGTCAGCTTTTGGAACCGGCTCAGTCCTTTTCATGGTGATCTCCATCGCCGTTGCCCTCGTCATGGTGCTAGCCGTCAAGGCGATGGCCGGGAAGGAGTTCAAGGTCACACCCACATCCTTCATCCTCGTTCTCCTGGTCCCACTCATCCTGGGCACGGGCATCCTTGCGGTCGGGTCCTTCCTCGAGGTCCACGAGGCACCCGGGCTGTGCGGAGAGTACTGCCACGCCATGGAACCGCTCTACGTGTCCTACAACAATCCCGGGAACAACACGATGCTCAGCGACCATGCTTCCCGTGGCGTCACCTGCCTGGACTGCCATACAGGTCCGGGATGGGGAGGGCAGATCGACGTATGGATGGAAGTTCCACACGAGGCGTACTACGAGGTCTTGGGAAAGTACGAACCGGGGAACCTGGGTGGGG
>JAUVRF010000051.1 GCA_030597775.1 Methanobacteriota archaeon
TCGAGGACGCCTGCATGATATTCCTCGACACCGTGGTCGTCGACCTGATGGTTCGCCTGGAGGAGACCGAGGGTTCGATGCGCAAGCGCCACGCGCAGCTCTACTGACCCACGGGCCCGCGCCATGACTTGTAGGAGAGCCTCTGTGCCAGCTCCAGCGCCCCCCACGCGTCGGCCAGGTCCATTGCGCGCACCGTGCCGCCGGGCCTGCGGCCGAAGAAGACGACGCCAGGGGCACGCAACCTCTCCACGAGCCGGTCACGGTCGGCCCGGGCCGTGGCCCAGATCCAGACCCGACCTGGCCTGCGGGGTTGGCAGGACATTGACCGGGCCTCATCGGCGTCCCTCACGCTGCACACCGGCAGCACGGGTCCCACCAGCCGTTCGTTGGTGATGCGCATCCCCGGGTCGCAGTCCTCCATCAGCGTGGGCTGGAAGTACATGCCCACCGGGTCCGCCTCGGAGCGCCAGTTGATCCGCTCGCCTCCGTGAACGGCCCTGGCGCCCAGCTCCTGGGCCTCCCTCACCAGCTCCTGGATGTGCTCCAGGGCGGCCAGCGAGACCACGGGTCCGACGTCGGTCGTCGGGTCCGACGGGAGACCGACCTGCAGGGAGTGGAGCTCCCCTTCCAGGGCGGACATCAGCTCGTCACGGACGTCCTGCTGGACCAGCACCTTGCCGATGGAGGAGGGCAGTCGGCCCGAGTCCGTGAAGCGGGACGCCACGATCTCCTTGGCGGCGGCAGGTATGTCCACCCCGTCCCAGACGATGGCAACGTCCGTGGTCTCCCAGGCTCCCACCACGGCCTTGCCCAGGGATGTGGCCTGGGCGGCCGCGTTCAGGGAGGTCTCCCCCTCCTCGAACATGACCAGTCCATCGACACGGGGCGATTCGGCCATGATGCCCAGCAGATGGCTGGCGTCGTCCGGCACGACCGCCGACAGGGCCTGGACGCCACGCTCGCGCATGACCTCATCGGCGGCCCTGATGGCCATCATGCTGGTGACGGGCACGTCGATGGGGGCTGCCAGGAAGGTGAAGTTGCCGGTCATCACGGAGGCCGAGAGCGAGAGCATCGAGCGGGACAGACCGCCCAGGCAAGGCAACATGACGGCAACGGTCCCGAGGCCCTCCATGAACATCCGGGTGCCGTCGTCCCACCTGCGCTTGACGATCGCGGCGGCCATGTCCTCGAGGACGTCGGGGGCGCAGAACGCCCGGATGCGCTCCATCTCCCACTCCATGCCCTTGCGGGTCCTGCCCTCGGCGGTCCCCGCCCTTGCCAGGTCGTCGGCCATCTCCTCCAGCCGCGCCAGGACCTGGGAGATCAGCTCGACCCGTGTGCGTGGGGTGATGTCGCGGAGCCGCTGGTGCTGGGCTGACCCCGCCTCCAGCGCCCTTCCGACCATGGGCAGGTCGGCCAGGTGGACCCTGGCGAAGGCAGCCTCCTCCATGCGAGAGGGGCTCACCTCCACCGAGCCCCTGGCCCGTCGATAGCGCTCGGCGAACCTCTCCTCGGGGGTCGCGGCCGCGCCGCCACCCCGCGGGAAGAGGCGCCGGCCCGTCCGCTGGCCGATGTTCCGGCCCGCCAGGGCCAGTCTGGGGTCCCGTGCCACCTGGTCGGCGTCCATGATGTACCGGGTCCTGGAGGTGGGTTGCCATTGCTCGACCAGGGCCTCGATCTCCATCACCGGACGCCACCTCGTATCTGGCAGGGATGATTACCCAAGAGGGTCCTCGCCTCCCTTCCCGCATCGCCATGAGATGGATGGTTTTTTATCTTTCGGTCCGCTTTTCGCCATTTGAAAGATATCCGGATCCGTGTCTGGGATGTACACATCTTTACCACACGTAAAGGCAAATCTTATATCGGTAAACGGCCCTTTTCGAACATGATGAAGGCAGCCAGGCCCTTCCAACTACACGTCCTACTACTGCTCGTCGCCCTAGCGATCGCAGCGCTGGCTGTGTCCGCCGGGTCCGTGGACGACCCCGAGGTCACCGATGGTTCGGGTGACGCAGCGGGTGGCAGGGACTCCCACGACATCATCAAGGCATGGGTCGAGGCCGAGACGAACACGACCATCACATTGAGGATGCAGCTCACCGCCCTGGACACCGTCTCACCCAGGGACGACTGGCTCACCCTGCCGACCACCACGTACGAGTACTACTTCTCCATAAGCGACAAGGACTACTGCGTCAGGGCCACCGTGCCGGTGCACGGCCCCTTCGCCGCCCTTGCCAGCTACGGCCTCTACAAGGTCACATATGGCGGTTCCGACAACATGACCTACGACTCCGTGGGCAACCCTGGCGGGAACTACCTGGTCGCCGATTCCGCCGTCCAGTGGGTGGTCGCGAAGGGCGATATCGGTAGCCCCAGCCAGGGCGAGATCATGACCCACATGTGGGCGGCCTGCTACTTCCAGCCCCGGAACGAGGGCAAGGAAGAGGTGGACCATGCCCAGAGCTACGACGCCCCCGGCCTCACCTACACCATCAGGGGTCAGTACTCGCAGCTCTATCACGTGTTCCTGCGTGCAAGCAACAGCACGGTGGAGGGCGAGCCCCGCATGGCCACGGTGTTCAACATCACCATCGTGAGCGAGAGCACCACGGACGTGGAGGTCAACATCACCAACAGCTCGATGCCGGCAGGGTACTACGTGAACTACTCCCGGCTCATGCCCATCCCCGTTCCCGAGGGCACATCCATCACTTTCCAGGTCGTGGTGAACGTGCCAGACGACGCCAAGAACGGGACCGACGTGATGATCAAGCTCACTGGGACCTACCTCACGGAGGAGGAGGAGGAGCTGACCACCGACAACCTCAACCTGATCCTCAAGGTGAGGTTCATCCCGCAAAAGCCTCCCGAGGAGGAGCAGACCATGTTCACGATCCTGCGTGACTTTGTCAAGGATTACTATCTGTACCTCGTCATAGTCATCATCATCGCCATCGTCGCAGCTCTGCTCTACATGTTCCTGGGACGCGGGATCAAGAGCGACGATGCCGCCCTCCACGAATACCAGGCGTACCTGGACTCCCAGGGAGAGAAGAGAGAGATGGGCGGGACCTGAACCTGAACCTCGTTCACTCCCACTCTATTGTGCCCGGTGGCTTGTTGGTTATATCATAGACCACACGGTTCACCATGTTGGACAACGAGTTGGTTATCCGGATGGAGATCCGGTCGAGGACCTCGTGGGGCACCTTCGAGTACGCGGCCGACATGCCGTCCACCGACTCGACGGCCCGCACGGCGACGGTGTAACCGTAGGCCCGGATGTCCCCCTGCACTCCCACGGTCTTGACGGGGGTCAGCACGGCGAAGTACTGCCATGGTAGCTCCATCAGTCCCTTGTCGGCCGCCGCCTCAAGCTCCTCCTCGACGATCCAGCAGGCCTCGCGGACGATCTCCGTCGCCTCCCAGGTGGGCTCCCCCAGGATGCGGATGGCGAGGCCGGGACCGGGGAAGGGTTGTCGCTCCGCCACATCCAGTTCCAGGTAACGGGCCACCTTGCGCACCTCGTCCTTGTAGATGTCACGCAGGGGCTCTATGAGCTTGAGACCGAACTTCTCGGGCAGACCGCCCACGTTGTGGTGGGACTTGATGGTGTCACGGAGCTCCCCTCCCGACTCGATCCAGTCGGGGGCGATGGTGCCCTGGATGAGGAACTCGGACCCGTCGCGGGTGGCCTCCTCCTCGAAGACACGGATGAACTGCTCTCCGATTATCTTCCGTTTCCTCTCGGGCTCGATCACTCCCTCCAGGGGCTTGAAGAACCTCTCGGAGGCGTCGACGATCTTGCACTCGGCACCCATGGATGCGAACATCTTCCTCACGAACTCGCCCTCGCCCCTGCGCATGTAACCCGAGTCGACGAAGACCAGGGTCAGCTGGCCAGGGATGGCCTTGTGGGCGATGGCCGCCGCCACCGTGCTGTCCACCCCGCCGGAGGCCCCGATGATGGTCCTCCCGGTGGCCAGCTCCTTGACATGAGCCACGGCCTCCTCGACGAACTCGGCGGGGTCGAACATCAGTCCCCACCTCTGGACATGGCCTCGACCTCGATGGCATGTTCCTCGACCATCTCGATCCACCGCCTCCTCAGGTCACGGAGCCTCTCCGCCAGGGCCTTGTCGTGGAGGGCGAGGATCTCCGCGGCCAGGATGGCGGCGTTGTCACCCCGGTCCAGGCCCACGGCGGCAACGGGCACACCGGGTGGCATCTGGACGATGGACAGGACCGCATCCAGGTTCACCTTGCCGGAGACGGGCACGCCGATGACGGGCCGCCTCGTGAGGGCAGAGACGACCCCTGGCAACGCGGCCGACAGGCCCGCGATGGCGATGAACACGTCCGCGTCCGAATCCTTCACGATGCCCTTGACCCGGTCCGGGGTCCGGTGGGCGGAGGCAACGGTCACGGTGAACGGTACCTTGAGCTCGGAGAGGACCTTGATGGCCTTCTCGGCCACTGGCATGTCGGATTTCGAGCCCATGATGATGCAGACACTGGAGGCCATGGTACGGGTGAACGGACGGTGGATAGATAACCCTTACGGCAACGCCCATGACCCGGGCTCCCTGGCCCCCCAACGGACCATCCTGTAAAGACTAAATATCTGGACCGCCTGAGTACCATCAGGTGGTTGAGTGAGACGGGTCCTGTGCCTGCTCCTTGCAGCATCGCTGCTACTGGTTCCCCTCCAGTCCGTGGAGGCCGTCACGCTCACGTTCGAGGGTGAGGTCGAGGTGGAGTACACTCCCGACTCCCTCACCCTCAGGCCCGGGGACGTCAGGGCCGTGTACATCATGGTCCGGAACCAGGGAGACCGGACGCTCTACTTCAGGGTCGATGCGGTGGGTGTGGACTCATCGGGCAGCTCATCGCTGGACGTGTTCAACCACATGTTCATCCTGGAGAGCGGCGGAGTCGACCAGGTGGTGGTGACCATCGAGTCACGGGCCCGCTTCTACCAGGACCCGACCATCAGCGACGTGAAGATCACCTTCAGGTGGGGGCCCAATGCGACCACGATCGCTGGTGGCGCCTTCAGGTTGGAGGACCCCCAGTTCCGCAATAGCATAGGGTACGACGTCGAGGACGACTTCTCGCAGCAATGGGTATGGATCATCGGAGCGATCGTGGCAGCGGTGGCGGTCGTGACCCTCGTCACCTTCGCCAAGCACTGGCGAGGCAGGAAGAAGAAGGTCGAGGCACCGCCCGTAGAGCCCTACGGGGAGGGGCCGAAGGGAGGAACGGATGCCTTGATGGTCCGCCAGATGTACCCGTTGACGAACCCTAGCGAGGATGGCGACACGCCTTACGATCCGATCCGTGGCACCCGACCGGTGAAGGGAGTTCGCTGGGGCCGTCCCCCGAGCAGATAAGCAAGATCGATATCAGATCGGTGGTGTCCATAAGTACTATGGTCCATGGTCCTTGTCGTTCACCTACGCATGGCCATATCGCGGAACCAGTAGGCCCGAGGTTCCCCGCCAGTCGCGCAACCCTTATATACGGTCCAGAACCCTCTCAATATCAGCTTAGTCAGAGGTGGGAAGGATGGGACCCAACGACTTTCGAGAGCGTTTGCTAGCCTTGCTGATGGTGGCACTCATGATAGCCTCTGCATTCCCCGCCATATTGGCGATCGCGGGGGATGGAGGAGGCCCCCGACCCGTTGACTGGTCGGGGTCCGACGACGGCCACATGTGGCCCATGTTCGCCAGGGATGCGTCCCATGCGGGTGAGGCCGACACCTTCGAGCGGGGGCTCAGCAATCCAGGTACCAAGTGGGAACGCGCCCTCCCGACCCAGGGCCTTTCAACGGTCATGGGGAACTTCACCGGTAACGTGATCGAGGAGAACTCCAGTTTCCAATGGGACGGTCAGCTGCACTGCGCGGTGTACTCGACGCAGAACCAGCTCCATGTGGTCGAGGGCAAGGAGGGCAATGACGTCTGGTTGCTCAACCTCACCGGAACCTTCTCCGCCGCCCCGGCCCTGGGTGATGTGGACAACGACGGGAGGACGGACATCATCCTCGCCACCCGCACCGGGGTCCTGTTCTCCTACGAACCCGTCATCCGGTGGAACGGCACGCGGTTCACCTGGTGGGGGAACAACACCCTCCGGGAGCAGATGTGGAACACCACCGCGGATCCCATCGGCGCGATAATCGCCTCCAGCCTGGTCCTCGACGACCTGAACTCGAACGGCACCGACGAGCTGCTGGTGGGTACGGCCCAGGGCGTGTTCTGCATGAACGCCCGGTACGGCGTCGAGGTCTGGAACCGCACCGTATCAGGCAACTCCATCTCCACTCCAGCGGTCTACAAGCTCGGAGCCCAGCGGAACGTGGTCGCAACCTCCCTCAACACAACGGCCTCCCCCGACGAGCTCCACGTGTACACGCTGCGGGGCACAACGGGTTCTCTAATCAGGAAGATCTCCATGGAGCTCACGGTGGTGACGGGCACGATCCTGCCGTTCATACCCTTCATGCCCTCGCCTGTGACGGCAGACCTGGACGGCCAGGACGACGGTGACGAGCTGATCATCATCCACCCCTACGAGGACTCCACAGGCCGCATCATGGTCTTCAAGGACGGGAACCTGGCATGGAACTCCATCGCTTACAACAAGAGCCTTGGCGGCTCGGGGGACCTTCACCACATCGGCATGGCCACCCCCGCGATCGCAGACCTGGAGGGCGACGGCACCCTGGATGTGGTGGTCGCCTCGTGGAAGCCCGTCATCGCACCCATCAGTAACGGGGTCTACACCAACGTCTCCGTCTTCAAGGGCGCCACCGGTGCCCGCGGCTGGGGTACCAACATCGACGAGACGGTGGGTCCCGACCTGGAGAGGGCCCTCTCCTCCCCGGTGCTGATGGATGCGGACGAGGACGATGTCCTCGATGTACTGCTGGTCCAGTACAACGGGCGCATGAACGCCCTTTCTGGAAAGAACGGGACGCTCCTCTGGGACCTCACCACCAACGGCTACCCGGCCTCGTTTGTGACCACCTCGCCCGCAGTGGGCGACCTGGACCTTGACGGCTTCCCCGAGGTCGTGGTGAACTCCCAGGCGATAAGCTTCCTGCTGCCGGACCTTGAGATCTCCCCCGAGGACATCACCCTTACCGACCCGAAGCCCGACGAGGGCGAGCAGGTCGGCATCGACCTTCTGGTCCACAATGTGGGCAACGACGATGCCCGGGACGTCCTGGTCTCGCTGTACGACGGCGACGAGCTGGTCGGCAATGCGACCATAGATGCCATCGTTGCGGGCTCGTCGTACTCCGCCCGGATCAACCACGAGTTCTACGGCCGGGTCGTCCACGTCCTCAAGGCGATAGTGGACCCCCTCGGCGAGATCGAGGAGCTGCGCACGGACAACAACGAGGCGGAGAAGGTCGTGACCATCGTCTCGCGGTACGGCCTGGCGATAGAGTGCGAGAACAACGAGACGATCATCGCGGGGGGCACCACCTGGCACTACTTCTGCGAGGTGACCAACCTGGGTCAGTGCGCCAACAGGATCCGGGTCACCAGCTCGGCCCCGCCACAGGGCCTGACGGTGACGATAGATCCAGTGAGCTTCCTGCTGGGTCCCGCCGAAGGCTCCTCCGACTCCGCCACCGTGGACGTGGAGGTCAAGACGGACCACGGCGCCGCGGCCGGAGAGTACCCGATCACCATAACGGCCACCTCCCAGAACGAGACCAGGAACAACGATTCGGTCGTACTCACGACAGTGATCCTGGGCGATTACGGCATCTACCTCTCGCCGGGAGAGGCCAGGGGCAGCGTCGCTCCAGGGGACGCCATCGTGTACAAGTTCAACGCCACCAACATCGGCAACTCCGTTGACAGCTTCAGCGTCGAGGTGATCGAGCCCAACCCCGACCCAAGCTGGGGCGTTAATGTGTTCCCGACCCAGATAAACGCCCTTGACCCCGAGGGTTCGAAGGAGATCTCCCTGTCGGTGTCGGCCCCATTCGAGGCGACCGAGGGCGAGTCCTACACGGTGTTCCTGAACGTCGAGTCCCTGAGCGAGCCCACCAGCTACGACGACGCGCGCACGGTGACCGCCGTGGTCATCCCCGACATAGCGGTGCTCGGCATCGAGTACCAGCTGGCGGACGGGACCATCGTGGACGGGACGAACCAACGACTCGTCGCGGACGAGGACAGCACGATCGTCGCCCGCATCACCAACCTGCGTAGCAACACCGACATATCCAATCTGAGAGTGAGGTTCTCGATAGACGGCATCCACCACGACGTGACCGTCCAGGACCTGCCCGCGGTGGGGGTGACCAGGGTTCCCTACGTCCATGCGTTCAGTACCCTGGGCACCCACGCGATCCAGGTCACGGCCGACCCCTTCGAGGTGATCTCCGATGCAGACCGGTCGAACAACAAGGCCTCCGGAACGGTGGACGTGAAGTCCAAGACGCCCATCGGCCCCTTCGAGGTCACGGGCACCGTGTACATGTCCGACGGGGTGACGCCCGTGCCCAGTGCCACCGTCCGCGTTTCGGTGGAGTCCACCGCCTACTCCTTCACCGTCATCGCTGACGGCCTCGGCAGCTACAGCGCGAGCCTGCCTGATAATGAATACTCTGACGGGGACAAGGTGGTGGTGAACGCCACCGACGGTCGCGACTACGCCGAGGAGTCGGTCTTCGCGTACTCGGAGCTGGGCGGCACCGACCTGGACCTCA
>JAUVRF010000135.1 GCA_030597775.1 Methanobacteriota archaeon
CCCACGGGGGGCGTGCCCGAGGTGATCAAGGACGGCGCCACGGGCTACGAGGCGGAACCGGGGACCCGGGGCGACCGCCTGGCCCGGGTGCTGGAGGACCCGAAGGGCGCGGCCGAGATGGGGGCACGGGGCCGGAAGCTCGTGTGGGACCGATACACCACCGAGCACATGGCGGACCTCACCCTGGCGGTCTGGGAAGAGGCCGTCCGCCGGTAGGTCGCAATGGCCCTCTTCGGGGGTCCTGGCCCTGTGCAAAAGGTGATATATCCCCTTCCCCCTCCGGAGACACGGTGGGCACCAGGTGAGGATTCTCTACGTGGCCACAGGTGTCCCGTTCCCGCTGGAGTGCGGGGGGACGACCCACATCCGGGAGGTCGCTCAGGAGCTCAGGCGGCGCGGCCACGAGCTGATACTTTGCGTCAGGGCCGGACCGGGCCTAGAGGAGGGGACGGTGGAGGGCTTCCCCGTCCACCGTTTCAGGTGGCGGAACCGGGACATGGCCGTGTCCCAGGTGGTCCACAGGTGGCGCCACGGGACCCGGGTTGCCCTGCTGGCCAAGCGCTACGACGTTGACCTGATATACGAGCGGGAGAACTCCATGGGGTCCGGGGCGATCGCGTCCCAGCTGGTGGGCCTTCCGCTGACGGCCGAGATAAACGACCTGTGGTACAGCCCCAAGACCCTGGAACGGGCCGGCAGGATAATCTCCAACTCGGGCTCCGTCAAGGGCATCATCCCGGAGAAGTACCATCACAAGACGGTGTTCGTCCACATGGCGGCGGACACCCAGGCCTTCCTTGACGTGGAGCCCGTCCCCATTCGGGGCACCGAGGGCCGCCGCCTGATGTGCTACATGGGAAGCCTTCTCGCCTGGCACGGCATCCCCGACCTGGTGGCCGCCCTGCCCTCGGTGCACGAGCGCGTCCCCGAAGCCACACTCCTCCTTCTGGGCAAGGCCACCACCTCCGAGGGCGAGAGGAACATGGCAGCCCTCCAGAAGATGGCCGAGGAGGTGGGGGACCCGGCAGTGCTGCGTCCCATGGGACTCGTGCCCCACACCGATGTGCCAGGGGTGCTGGCCTCGTGCGACCTGTGCGTCGCTCCCTTCAACCCCTCCGGCGAGCCCGACCTGCTGAAGTACGGCTTCTGGTACTCCCCCACCAAGCTGTGGGAGTACATGGCAGCCGGCAAGCCCGTGGTGGCCACCGACCTGGACAACATCAGGGACATCGTGGGAGAGGACCGTGGCATCCTCGTTCCCCCTGGTGAGCCCAACTCCCTTGCCGACGCCCTGGTGAAGGTGCTGACCGACGAGGACCTGCGAAGGCGGATGGGCGAGAGCAGCCTGGCCTTCGCCCGGGAGAACACCTGGGAGAGGCGGGTCGACGAGTACGAACGGGCGATAGTCGAGACCCTCGAGGGGGGGAAGTAGCCTGGTCGACCCGGAGGACGACGGGGAGGAGGCCCAGGAGGAGATATCCGAGGAGCCCGAGGAGCCAGGGGCGGCGGTGACCGCCCGGGTGCTGGAGGGCTCCGCATTCATCCTGGCCTCCCGGTTGGTCAATGCCATCTCCCTGTTCGTCGTGTCCGTGACCCTCGCCCGGTACCTGGGCACCGACCAGTACGGCCTCATCGCCATCGCCATCGGCGTGGCCGGCATGCTCGAGGTGGTGGGCGCCCTGGGGATGAACACGGGCGCTGCCAGGTTCATCCCCTACTACAAGGCCAGGAGCGAGGACGGCGACATCCGGCGCGTCATATCCATAAACATCACCGCAAAGAGCGGCATGGCCCTCATGCTGGGCGCCCTGCGCTACATCTCGGCCGGGCTGCTACAGGACTTCTTCGACAAGCCCATCGAGCCCCTGATGGAGATAGCGGCCATCGTGCTCGCCCTCAACATCCTGGGCGGTGCCTTCCAGGGCATCCTCCGTGGTTACCAGAGGATGGGCGCCATGGCGGTGGCGAACGTGGCCCGCGACATCATCTGGGCGGTCACCGCCATCGGCCTCGTGGTAGTGGCCGACCTGGGGCCTGAGGGCGCCCTGTGGGGAATGGTGGCGGGGGCCATCATCTGGCTGATCCTCTCGCTGGTCATCCTGGTGCAGGTCCTGAGGTCCGACCCGCCCGAGGACCCACACCTGGTCAACCGCTACGACCGGCGGGTGGTCATGGCGCTTGTCACCTTCGGCATCCCCGTCCTGCTGAGCAAGCTCCTGTTCATGGTCTTCGACTGGACGGGGACGTACGTCATCGCCTACTTCGGGACGGTGGAGGACGTATCCATCTACAACATCGCCTTCGGGATCGTGGCCATCCCCCTGATCCTGATCAAGGCCATCGGCGTCGCCATGCTCCCTGCCATGAGCCATGCCTACGGCGAGGAGAGGCTGGGACTGATGCGGACCCTGTGGGGCGGCTCCCTCAAGCTGATCAACTCCCTCTTCATGCCATTGACCGCAATGCTAATGGTGCTGGCGGCGCCCGCGATACTGCTCATATACGGGATGGACTACGCCCCCGGGGCGCTGTCGGTGCTCATCCTCGCGCCCTACCTGCTGGTAAGGCCCACGGGCCTGATGTCCACGCAGATCCTGGCCGCGATGGCCCTCCAGAAGCTCATCTTCAAGGTCAATATGGTCTCCGTCGGGTACAACATCGCCATGAGCATAATCCTGGTGCCGATGATCGGCATCGAGGGCGCCGCCCTGGCGGCCTCCTCGGCCTTCATCATCAACTCCGTCCTGATGTACCACTACGCCAGGAGGGAGTCCGGGGTGGATGTGGACAACGGCGCGATGACCCGTCTCCTCGTCGGTTCCGTGATCGCGATGGTCGTGGCCGGCGGCGTGTTCCTGGTGACCGACCCCCTGGGCCAGGGATTCCTCGTTCTCCTCGTCCGGTTGGCCGGAGCGGGGCTGTTGGGCCTGGGCGCTTACCTCCTCTACTACCGGCGGGTGACGGTCTTCACCGAGGAGGAGATGGAGAACGTGATGGCCGTCGCCGAACACAGCAAGCTGGCAGGTCTGATCCTCAGGATCCTAAGGATCTAACCAAGGAGTCCAGGCAGGGCGAGCCTGGCCGCCTCTAGGGCCTCGCCCATGCGGTCGCCTTCGCCGCCTCCCTGGGCGAAGTCGGGCTTGCCGCCGCCACGGCCGCCCGCGGCATCGAGCGCTACCTTCAGGAGCTCCCTGCAGTCCAGGCCCACGTCCTTGGAGCACGCCACCACCATGCCGCCCATGGTGGAAGCCAGCACGGCCACGGTGCCCGGGTTGGTGATCGCCTGCCGGGCCATGGTCACCAGGTCCCCCATGTTGGCTTCCCCCAGGTCGGCCACGAGGTGGACACCCGGCGCCACCTCCTCGCCGCCCTGCTGCTTGGCCTCGCCCAGTCGGCGGGTGAGCTCGTCCACCTGCTTGCCCAGCTCCTTCCACTCCCGGAAGAACCGCTGGGCCGACCGGGGAAGCTGCTCCGGACGCACGTCGAGGGCCCCCGCGGCCTCGTCGAGAAGGGTCCGCTCCTCCTGCCCCAGGCGCACCGCGGCCATGCCCGCCGAGTACTCGAGGCGGACGATGCCATCGGCGATACGCTCGGCGCGTCTCATGCGGATCGAACCAACGTGGGCGGTGTTCGCCACATGGGTCCCTCCGCAGGCCTCCACGTCCACGTCGGCGATGCGCACCACACGGATCTGCGCTCCCGGGGGCACGCCGCCCTGGTAGAGACGGAACCCGTACTTGCGCTCCGCCTCCGTGCGCTCCACGAAGGACCTGTCGACGGGGATGGCCTGGAGGATCAGCTCGTTGGCGCGGGTCTCGATGGCCGACAGCTCCTCCGGTGTGACCCGCTGGAAGTGGCTGATGTCGACCCGGGCCATGTCGGTCCCCTTCTGGGCACCCGACTGCCAAACGTGGTCGCCCAGCACCTGGCGGGCCGAGGCCAGCACCAGGTGGGTGGCGGTGTGATGGTGGGTAAGGGCGTCCCTCCGGTCCTGGTCGATGAGGCCCTGGACCAGCTCCCCCACGGGCAGCTCGGTTCCCGTCTCCATGAGGTGATGGACTATGATCTCCCCCCGCTTCTCCACCCACCTCACTCGGTAGGTGGCATCCCCATGATGGATGGCGCCCTCGTCGGAGGGCTGACCGCCCCCCTCGGGATAGAAGAGGGTCTGCTCCAGCACGACCTTGCCCGGTGCCGACCACTGTACCACCGCCTCGAACTCGGTCTGGGCGGGAGATTCGTAGTAGAGCTTGCGGGTGTCGGGAAGCTGGGCGTCCAGTGGTTCGGCCTCCGCCTCGGTGGCGATCTCCTCGGGGGTGGCCTGCTCGTGACGGGTGGCCAGCAGGGTGGAGAAGTTGTCGGGGATGTCCACCTCGATGTCGCGCTCGGCCGCCAGCTCCTTGACGATGGCCGGGGGCACGCCGTAGGTGTCCCAGAACTCGATGAGGGACTCCAGGGGCAGCGCCTTCTGCTTGGAGGACTCGAGGGTGCTGGCCACCAGCCGCTTGCCCTTCTTCATCGTGGTGTGGAACCGCTCGGTCTCCAGGTCGAGGATCTCCCTGATGTAGTCCCACCGGGAGTCGACCTCGAACACGCCCCGGAGGGACGGTCTGTGGAGGTCCACGATCTCGTAGAGCTTGAGGGGGCAGTCGAGCCTCTCCATCAGCCGGAGGCTGCGGCGCACCAGCAGGCGCGCCAGGTATCCGCCCTTGACATTGGAGGGGACGACGCCGTCGGCCAGCATCCATGGCAGCACCCTGGTGTGGTCCGCCAGGGCGTAGAGATCCTCGTGGGGGGCGATGAGCCCTGTCAGCCGATCGACGTCTATGTCCACGCCGTGGACCGCGAGCCGCTTGACCACCTCGGTCCTGAGCACCTTGATGTCGGAGATGGCCTCCAGGTCCATGACCCCGGCCACCTTGGTGTTCTCGGCGATGATGCGGGTGGTCTCGTCGTCGGCCGAGCCCAGGTCGAGGCCGCATGCGGACCTCAGCTCCTTGACCACCTCGGGGAAGGCCGACTCGTACACGGTGGGGGTCCCCTGGGATGCCCAGGCGAGGCGCTCCAGACCGTATCCGGTGTCCACGACGTAGAGGTCCATCGGGCTGTAGGTGCCGCCCTTGATCTCGACCTCGCCGTCGGGGTCCGTCCTGTAGGCCATGAACACCAGGGTCGCCAGCTCGACACCGCCCGCCATCACCGCCAGGGCGGGGCCCGCGTTGCCACCTCCCGACCAGGGGTTCTCCTTGAAGGTGATGGCGTGCCGGTCGATGCCGAGCACGTTGGTGAAGAAGTCGTAGCAGTAGGCCACCGTGTCCTCGAGCCAGTAGATCTCGTGGTCCTTGCGGTTGAAGGCGTGGTGGCCCATAATCTCGAAGGAGGTCAGGTGCCGTCCCGACCGTCCCACCGAGTCAAGGTCGTTGAACCTTATGCAGGGCTGGGAGATGGCCAGGGGGTTGGCCGGCGGAGGGGTGCTTCCCGACGTCACGTGGGGCTGGAAGCACGCGATGGACGCGATGGCGAAGTAGATGTCGGTGCGCCACCGGGCGACCACGGGGTACCGTTCCAGCCGGGTGTGGTTGTGCTTCTCGAAGTAGGACAGGAAGGCCTCGCGCATCTCCTCGAGGGTGTAGGGCTTGGGGATGGGAGGCTTGTCCATCAGGGTGTACTCGTCGCAGGGGTTGTCCCCGCAGGTCTCAACACCGCTGTTGGTCCAGAACATGTTGCCGCAGGATGGGCAGGTCCTCTGTTCGAAGTCGTGGTCCTTGAAGTGCTGGAGGTCGAATTCCACTTACACCACGGCGCGAGGATTGCCCTCAGGATATATAAACATCCGGGCCGGTTGCCGGCGCCAGGTCGTTCAATCCAGCTCCTGCGC
>JAUVRF010000378.1 GCA_030597775.1 Methanobacteriota archaeon
GGAGACGGGATTTCCCTTAGACAGCAAGGAGTTGAGAAGGATATACGAGGACGTTGTCCTCGTCTTCGCGGCGGTGGACGAGACCTTCACCACCAAGGGTCCCCATGCCTTCGACCTCTCCATCACGGGCGCCCGGACCAACGGCATCAGGGTGCTCGAGTACCACTTCACCCCGGGTTACACGGGAGGGCAGCGACCCACCTTCGACACCCACCTAGTGCTGGACGACGCGTGGGTCGAAGGGGGAAAGTCCCTTATCCATGTCGACACCGAGCCCGCCTTCACCTCGGCCTTCGACCGGTTCCATTCGGACCTGAGGTTGTCCAACTCGTCCTTCCTTCATGTCAGGGGAAATGTCATCGAGACACAGAACGTGAAATGGCCCTCGGAGGTCCTGGTCATCGAGAACTGCACCTTCTCGAACGCCCATCTATCCACATCGGGCCTCCTCCAGCTTGCACTGTCCAGGACCCTGTCCAACAATCTCCCCAGCACGATAGATATCCGCGGGAACGTCTTCAGGAACAGCGATGGTCAAGTGATCTCGGTGAGCGGATCGGCTTACGGCATCTCCCGCATGGAGCAACTGACCATCTCGGGCAACATCTTCTTCAACAACTCCTACTGGGGGGAGGCCGGGTACATCGTCATAGCGAACGTGGGAAGGGTCGTTATCGAGAACAACTCCTTCGAGGACCACTTCTGCACCCTGGGCATCGTGTTCTTCCACCAGGGTGGTTGGGAGACACATACCGGAGGCATTGTTCGCGATCCCTGCTATATGCGCATCTCTAACAACTCCTTCAAGGACAACCTGGTGCTGGCACCAGAGCAGGTCATCGAAGGGTTCTTAGAGGTGACGTGGGGAGGTCAACTGACCGTTGAGGGTAACGAGATAGATGGGGGTCGTGGCATGTTCCTCAACCTCTCGGAGATCACGTATTTCTCCCGCAGTTCTGCCCTTGATTTCTATGACAACGACATCCACGACAACGAAGGCATCATACTCTACTTCAATCAGACGGACCGGAACCATTCAGGCCTCTCGGTGACGATCAGGGATAACCTAGCCTGGGACAACGCGGGACCCCTCACGGACTATCCCAGGGATTCCCCGATCCTCGCGGAGAACCTGCTCTTGGACCATGACGCGCGGTTCGAGTGCGTCAACAACACCGTCACGGGGTCCACGGCGCCCGTCTTCATCGCCTACGGCAACCTGACGGCCCGCAACAACACCTTCACGGACTGCACGGAATACGCCCTGCGCTTCGAGAACCTCCAGATGAGCCAGCCTAGCATCGTCGGCAACGTGTTCACCCGCTGCGGGAACGTCATCTCCCTCACGGCCAAGGACTCCGCACCCACCCACGTGCTCGTCTGGATGGACGGCAACCAGATAGACTGCACCGGCGTGGCCCTCTTCCTCAGGTACATGGAACTGACCATGAGGAACACCAACATCACCAGCACGGCCAGCCCGACGGTGATCGCCGAGCTCTCGAGGATCGACGCCTACAACTGCCAGCTGGACCCCGACAGGGCCACCGTCGAGTTCGACGGCTACATCTACGTCTGGTTCTGGGTGAAGGCACGGGTGGAGTGGGCGGACGCCTCGGGCGTTCCAAGCGGGAATCCCGTGCCCCGGGCCAACGTGACCTTCTTCGACACGAACGGACTGTGGGCCGCCCACGAGTTCGCCGATGCGGAGGGCCAACTGGGACCAGTGACCATCCTCCAGTGGTACATCGAGCACGGATTCGACCCGGTGGTCCTGTCGCCCTACACCGTTACCACCTCTCTGTCCAGCTTCCGCTCGAACTCCTCCCTGGAGCTGAACAGGAGCTACGTGGGCGAGGACGCGCTGCTGTTGCTCCTCGTGGACCCCGTGGTCCCATACGGCACGATCGACGCGCCCCTCCAGGGCGAGAAGTTCAATATCACCGATATCCAGGTCCTCGCCTGGTCCGAGGACACGGGTTCAGGCATCTTCCGCGTGAACATTACCATCGCGGGCCATGCCTCGGTGGAACTCCCGTACAACGAGTCCAACGAGTACGAGCACCTCTTCGAGAACGTGCCCGAGGGGCAGCTGGTGGTCCGCGTGACCTTCACCGACGCCGCCCTCAACCACCTGGTGGTGGTCCGGGTCTTCGAGGTGGACGCCACACCGCCGGTCCTGTTGATAACGAGCCCATTGCAGGACATGCTGACCAACGCGTCCTTCGTCATGCTCACGGGCAGGACCGGTGCCGACGTGACGCTCACCGTCAATATGATGACCGTCCCCCACATGGCTGGCGAGTTCGACCACCGGCTGGACCTGAACGAGGGGCTCAACCGCTTCGAGGTACTGGCCGAGGACAGGTTCGGCAACACCGCCTTCCTCGAGCTGAGGGTGACCCGCGACAGCTTCCCGCCGGACCTGGTGGTCTCCGCGCCACGCGACCAGCTGTGGTTGAACAGGACCCATGTCGAGATAGTAGGCATCGCCACGGGTCACGACGTGGTCCTCGTCTCGGTGCTGCGCCAGCACACCGACATCATCGACCTCGAGGTCGGGACGGACGACATGGGCCACTTCGCCGTCGAGGTGGAGCTGGAGGAGGGGTCGAACGTGATCGTCGTCACGGCCCTGGACGCGGCGGGCAACCGGGTCAAGGTCCGCAGGACAGTGATCGTGGACATAACGCCGCCCACCGTCGAGATCATCTCCCCCGTCCACGGGACGCTCACCAACCGGGCGAGCCTGCCCGTTGTCCTCGAGGTCGGAGAGGACGCTGACCAGGTCTACTTGAACGGCAAGCGTGTGCTGGCCACCGGGACCATCGAGCAGAACGTCCTCCTCGTCGAGGGGATGAACA
>JAUVRF010000003.1 GCA_030597775.1 Methanobacteriota archaeon
CCATCGCCCTTGTGAGGAAGGCATAGACTGGGGGGCGTCGGCGGGTGGGGGGGCGGGGGCGTTCGTTCTCGGTGTGGCTCACCTCATCCTCGTCGTCGGTCCATGTTGCTGAACTCTCCCGGCCGGGCCGGGGCGGTCATGCCGTCGGGGGGGTGCTCAGCTCCGGGCTCGCCGGCCTCGGCGAACTCCTCGAAGTGGGCCTCCGCCGACCAGTCCTGGCCCTCCTGGGCCACGGTGGTCCCCGGGGCCGAGGGCTCCTCGACGAAGGACCGGCTGATCTCGTCCAGCTTCTTGATGCATGCGTTGCGGTTCTTGATGGCCTTCTTGTAACCGGGCTCCAGCTGGAGCACCTGGTCGAAGCAGGAGAGGGCATCCTGGTAGCGGCCGAGGACGTAGAGGGCCGAGCCCTTGTTGAACCAGGCCTTGGAATAGGACGGGTCCTGCCCGATGGCAAGGTCGAAGACGGGGATGGCATGCTGCATCCTGCCCAGTGACATGAGCACGGACGCCTTGTTGTATACGGCCTTCGTGAAGGCCGGGTCCAGGGCGATGGCCTGCTCGAAGGCGACCAGGGCGCCCTCCGGGTTCCTCTCTCCGAACTGGACGGTGCCGAGGCGGTACCAGGCCTCCACGTTGCGGTTGTCCAGGGTCGTGGCCTGGGTGAATGCCCTCAGCGCCTCCTTGCGGTCGTCGCGGAGGAACATCAGTTGGCCGTACTCGAACCATGCCTCGGCGGAGTTGGATTCCACCTCCACCGCCTTGCCGTAGGCCACCGCGGCCTCGTTGAACTCGGCCTGACGAAGGTGCAGTGCCCCGATGTTTATCCATGCGGGACCGAGTTCCGGGTCCAGCTCCACCGCCTGCCGATAGCTCTCCATCGCATCGTCCAGGCGTTCCAGCTCCAGCAGGGCGTCGCCCTTGGTGAGCCACCCCTGGGGATAGTCGAACTTCTGCTCCAGGGCCTCCTCGAGGTCGGACACGGCCGCCTCGTAGTTGCCCTTGTTGAACGCGTACATCCCCCGGCGGAAGAAGTACTCGTGCTGCCGGCCCTCCTTGAGCAGGATCTTGAGGCAGGCCTCCCTGATGCCGTCGGCCTCGGGATAGTCCTCCTTGATGTCCAGGGCCCTGTCGAAGAAGATGATCGCGTCCATGGTCTCGCCGATGGAGAACAGGGCGTTGCCCTTCTGGTAGTACGCCTGGCTGTACTCGGGGCTGAGCCGGATGGAGTTGTCGAAGGCCAGGATGGCGTCCCGGTACCCACCCGACCTCAGGAGGATGGAGCCCTTGTTGTAGTAGGCCTCGGGACTGTCGGGTGACAGGTAGATCACGTACTCGAAGCACTTGATGGCGTCCTCGCCGTAGCCCATCTGGTAGAGGGCGTGGCCCTTATTGTACCATGCTTTCTCGTAGTCGGGCTTGATCTCGATCGCCTTGTCGAAGGCCTCGATGGCCTCGTCGAGGCGCTCTGACCGGACCAGCGCGGAGCCCTTGTTGTTCCAGGCCTTGTAGTAGTCCTCGTCCAGGCCGATGGCGTTGTCGAAGCTCTTTATGGCCTCGGAGGGACGCTCCAACGTCATCAGCAGGTTGCCGTGGTTGTTCCAGCCCTTGACGTAGGTGGGGTCGAGGTTGAGGGCGCGGGTGAAGGCCGCAAGGGCCTCCTCGTGACGGGCCAGCTTGAACAGTATATTGCCCTGGTTGTTCCAGGCCGACTGGTAGTCGGGCCGTACCTGGATGGCCTTGTCGTAGGCCAGCAGGGCCTCGTTGAGCATGCCCTTGCCGACCAGGGCCGAGGCCTTGTTGTACCATGCGGTTGCGTAGTCAGGAGCCTCGGCGAGGGACTTGTCGAGGGCGTCGATCGCGTCCTCGATGCGGCCGAGCTGGAACAGGGCCGAGGCCTTGTTGTTCCAGGCCTCCACGTTGCTCGCGTTGATCGCGGTGACCCGGTCGTACGCGTCCAGGGCATCCTCGATGTGCTCCATCTCGTAGAGCATGCTGCCCTTGAGAAGCCAGGCCTCCTCGTACTTCGGATTGAGGTACGTGGCCTCGTCCAGGGACTCCAGGGCGTCCTCGGGGCGGTCCTGGCTGACCTGCGCCCTGCCCTTCTTGAACCAGGCCGGGGCGTAGTCGGGCACCAGGTGGTTCACCTGGTTGAAGGCGGCCTCCGCCTCCTCGTAGGACTCCACCGAGTCCAGGACGTCACCTCGCAGGTCCCAGGCCTGGTAGAAGTCGGGACGCAGCTTCACGGCCTCGTCCAGGGACTCCAGCGACTGGGTGACCTGGGCGAGCTTGGCGTGGGCCCGACCCTTCTGGAAGTAGGCCTCCACGAAGGTGGGGTTGATCTTGAGGGCGCCTTCCAGCTGCTTGATGGCCTCCGCGTCCTGGGTCAGGTGGATCTGGGCCACGCCCATGTTGTAGAATGCCAGGTCGTACTTCCCGTCGATCCGCAGGGCGTTGCGGTAGGCGGCAAGGGCCTGCTGGTAGTTGCCCAGCCGCGCGAGGGCATTGCCCTGGTTGTTCCAGGTGACGCTGCGCTGGGGATTGAGCTGCAGGGCCTTCTGGAAGCAGGTGACCGCCTCCATGGTCATGCCCCGCGTCTCCAGGATCTCGCCCTTGGCGTCCCAGGCGTCTGCCAGGTTGGGGTTCACGGAGAGGACCTTGTCGATGAACTCGTACGCCTCGTCGTCGCGACCGAGGCGTCGGAGGACGACCGCCTTGTTGAGCCACGCCAGGTAGTACTCCTTGTCCAGCTCCAGGGCCTTGTCGAAGCAGATGAGGGCCTCCCGGTCCTTGCCAAGGGTGGAGTATACGTTGCCCCTGTTGTTCCAGGCGTACTCCATCTTGGGGTTGAGGGCAAGGGCCTTCGCGTAGCACTTGAGGGCCTCTTCCAGGTTCTTCTGGGCGACCAGGACGTTGCCCTTTATGTTCCAGACCTCTGAGTTGTTGGGATCGATGGCGATGGCCTTGTCGAAGGCCTCCAGGGCCTCTTCCATCTTGTCGAGGGAATACAGGGCGGTGCCCTTGGCGATGTACGCCTTCACGTACTCTGGTCGCCTTTGGAAGTCCTTGTTCTCGGTATCGATCACGTTCTCGAAGCAAGCGATGGCATCGTCGAAGCGCTTGGACCGTCCCAGGGCCATGCCCTTGTTGTACAGGGCCTCGTCGTAGTCCTTCTTGAGGTCCAGGGCCTTGTCGTACGACCGGATGGCCTCGTTGAGCTGGCCCGCGTTGTAGAAGGCGTTCCCGCGGCTGTTCCATGCCACCTCGTAGTCTGGCCGGAGCTTCACAGATTGGTCGAAGCAGAGGGTGGCCGCCTTGAACTGGCCCATGGCGACCAGGGCGTTGCCCTTGTTGAGCCATGCCGCGTCGTTGCCGTTGTTGATGGAGATGGCCATCTCGAAGTTGGTTAGGGCCTCCTGCATCTTGCCCATCTTGGCATACGCGATGCCCTTGCTGAGCCAGGGGGTCTCCACCTCCGCCATCATCTCCCCGTCGTCCTGGGCAAGGATGATGGGCGCGATCTGGTGGGCGGACTTGATGGCCGCGTCGTAGGCGCGTATGGCATCCGCGGGTCGGTTGCGCTCCATGTACAGGTCGCCCTGCTCAAGGGCGTTCTCCATGGCCATGAAGTGCTTGCGGCTGGTGGCCGCCATCATCATGGCGCCCATCATGAAGACCATTCCCGAGGCGATCAGGGCCTTGTGGAGACCGCCATATCCGGCTCCCGACGACGGGAAGATGAGCTCGTAGAGGGGGCCCAAGGTGGCGATGCTTATGCCGAACCACCACACGATGAAGTAGGCCATCCGTTCCTTCATGAAGTGCATGAAGGTGGCTCCGACCACGCCGACGGCCAGCATCAGGTTGAGGAAGACCAGGGGGAAGGAATTGAAGCTGATGTAGGGCACGTACTTGGACATCAGGGGAACCATGACGGTTATCGCCGCGATGAGGAACACGAGCTGGAGCTTGCGCGTGAGATACGAGGGGACCTCGTTGGTGGACATGAGGATGAGCACCAGGCCCAAGCCCGAGAAGGTCAAGCCCATGATCGCGGTGATGGTGTTGGTCCATTCGAAGTAGCCCGTCCAGATCTGGGGGCGAAGAAGTATATGGCGATGAGGGCCAAGAAGATGGCCGTGGACGAGATGATCATTATGTCCCGGACCGAGGCCTTCGCGGACACGTCCGAGGCGCGTACGCCCTTCGAGCTCTTGGCGGCCTCGATGGCCGAGGTGCGTTCCAGGTCCTGAAGGTACTCCTCCTTGGCCAGCTCGCTGATGTTGATGCGTCTGCGACCGGCGGGAACCCTGTCCCCACCTTGCACGGCACCTCCACCCGCATCGCCGGTCATCTTGTTTCCCACCTTGTCAGTTATCTACCAGGAACATCGTGTTGAGAGGGTATCAGGCTCCCTCGGGGTTCGCCGCCTTGGACATCATCAGCATCCTGCGCTTCAGGAGGCTCACCTCTTCGTCCATCGACCGTCTCAGCGCGGCCTTGCGCTCATCGGTGTCCCAATCGTCGGGAAGGCCCTCCATGATGTCCTCGATGAGCAGCTCGATGAGCAGTTCCCGCTTCCGCTTGGCGCTCTTGATGAGGGCCATTATGTCACCGATGGCATCGAAGTGCTCGCGTTGGATCAGGTCCTTGCCCTTTGCCGTGAGCTTGTACGAGACGTTGCGTCGTGACCTGACCACCTTCTCCACGAACCCGCGCTCGGCCAGGTCCAGGAGCACTCCATAGACCGTGGGTTCGGATACGTCCAGGTTCTCTTGCACCATCTCGACCAGTCTGGCGGCCCTTTGGGGGCCATAATAGAGACTGGTCACGATCTCGATGGTTACTTCTGGATTCTTGGACAGGACCATAATATCACCGCGGTGGCCATCTTAAGTCATGATGAGCCAATTACTCATATTGAGGATATGTCGATATTGTATATAAACGTTCCCTTACAGCTATCGCCAGAGGACAAAAATGAGGCCTCCCATCCAGCGTGCGGAATGCCTCCCTCGTTGGAATACCTTGTGGTCCGTGGACGTTGCCCGTGAACACCCAAGTATTAATATCATCCACATGCTTAAACGACTCAAATTGCGGTGCCCGCGATGTTGGCAAGGGGTACTCCATGGACCATAACAATACCACCGGCCCTGCTGGCCCTTACGGCCGTCGCGATGGTAGCCGGGCCGCTCACCGTGGCCTTGTGGAACCTCCTGGCCGTGGCATTACTGTTGATGCTGTCATTCATGGGCATCTACTTCTTCCGCGATCCCGAACGGACGGTCGGCGAGGGCCTCGTGGCCCCCTGCCACGGTCGCGTCCTGGGCGTGGACGAGGAGGGGGACCGGGTCCGTGTGAGCACCTTCATGGGACCGATGGACGTTCATGTGATCCGGGCTCCATTGAAGGGCAAGGTGGTGTCCATGGAGCGAGGCGGGAGCGGTTTCCACCGGGCCTACACGTCGGAGGCGGGGCACAACGTCCAGCTGGCGATCGACCTCCACGGCGATCCGGAGGACTTCACCGTGGTGATGGTATCGGGATGGTTCGCCCGTCGCATCGTTCCCCACATCGCACCAGGCGATACCGTGGAACGTGGGTCGAGGATCGGCCTCATAAGGTTCGGTTCCCGGGTGGACGTGTTGGTGCCCAAGAACGAATATCGGATCACGGTGGAGCCAGGGACCCGGGTCCGCGCCGGCTCCAGCTCCTTGGGGGTGAGGCTCGATGCGGATAGTTGACATGATCTCCGTTGCCGACGCCTTCACCATCCTGAACGCATTGCTGGGTTTCTCGGCCATCATCGCAGCTATCGAGGGCAACCTGGAACTGGCCTACCTCCTGGTGGTGCTGGCCGTTCTGGCCGATGGGCTGGATGGCATGGTCGCCCGACGGTTCGGCAGCAAATGGATGATCGGCGATTTCCTTGACATAATGGCGGACACCGCCTCCTTCGCGGTGGCGCCCTCGGTGCTGCTTTGGATCACCTATCGAGATGGGCTCGGGGATCCGAACCTGGGGGTCACCGTCACCCAGGGACAGGTCCTCATCTTCTTCACTTGTGCCGTCATCATCACCTTCGGGGTCCTGCGTCTCGCCCGGTTCTGCTTCGAATCCGGGAACGAGGGCTCGGAGCTGTTCTTCACGGGACTTCCCGTCCCGGCCACGGCCCTGCTGATCGCCACCATGCTCCTCATGGGATGGCCCGGATTCCTGGTCATCATCCTTGCCGTGATCGCATCGGTGTTGATGGTCTCCGACCTCAAGTACCCCAAGGCACGTGGTAGACCGGGCAAGATCGTGGGCATATTGGGCTTCCTGCTGGTGATCACGACCCTGGCCGGTGAACCCCTCGAGCTATTGAGCGAGTTCATGATGTACCTGACGTTCTCCGCCATCTTCATCTACATGTTCCTCGGACCCTTCTCCAAGGGCACGGTGGACGAGTACATAGAGGCGTGATGCTGGCCTGGGGCCAGAGGCCCCAACGTGGAGGCACAAGGGTAAATACACAGTATCGCGTTACCCACCCTTCGTTCCGGGAACGCGATGGTCTACTCACCAGGCCCAATGCCGTCCCCGCTCAAGGTGTGACCGATGGCCAAGTCCGTAAAGATAGGCATCACGGGCCTTCCCGGCGCAGGGAAGACCGAGGCCCTGTTGAAAGTTATCGAGATGCTCGAGGTGGACGGCCATACCGTCGGTGGTATGATAACCACACCCATCTACGAGCGGGGTAAGAAGATCGGCTTCGAGGTCATGGACTGGCACTCCAAGCGGATGGGCATATTCGCCCACAGGGACTACGAGACACCGATCAAGATCGGCAGCATGTTCGTCGCCATCGACGTGCTCAACGAGATAGGGGTCCCGTCGATCGATTGGGCCACCGCGAACGCGGAGATCATCGTCATCGACGAGGTGGGCAAGATGGAGGTGGAGAGCGAGACCTTCATCAAGGCCGTCAAGCTGGCGCTGGAAGCGGCCAAACCCCTGATCCTCACGCTCCACAAGAAGTCGCGGAACCCCCTCCTCCAGGACATCCGTCGTCGCGACGACGTGCGCATCCTGGAGGTGACGCCGATAAACCGCAACCTCCTCCCGTACAAGATAATCTCCCTCCTCAAGACGGAGCTCAAGACACCAAAGTGATCCCCGTGGAAGTCCCCGAGGACATTGAGCTGGCGATCGTAAGGGAGGGCAAGGTCCAGGTCGAGGTACCTGTTGCATCCACCTACTCCAGCAGGGGTCCAGCGAGGACGGACACCCCCGTGTTCTACAATCCGGCCATGGAGCTCGCGAGGGATGTCAGCGTGTCCCTGGTCAGGGCGACCGGATCCAGCTCCTGGCGGGTGCTGGACGGCCTCGCGGGCACCGGCATAAGGGGCGTTCGGTACGCCGTCGAGGTACCCTCCCTCCGGGAGGTGGTGCTCAACGACATCAATCCCGTGGCCGCGGCCCTTTGCCGCAAGAACCTGGAACGCAACGATGTGACGTCGGGGCAGGTGACCCGGAGGCGTCTGGAATCGCTTCTCCTGGAGGACCGGTTCGACATGGTCGACGTCGACCCCTTCGGCTCACCATCGGTCTTCCTGCCTGGCGCGGTCAGGGCGGTGAGGCGGGATGGTATCATCGCCGTCACCGCCACCGACACTCCGGCCCTCTGCGGTTCGAAGCCAAAACCCTGCATCCGTCGGTACGGAGCCCGCCCATGGCGCGGGGACGCGATGCACGAGGTCGCGCTTCGCATCCTCGCGGGTGCCGTCGTCCGGGAGGCAGCCAGGGTGGACAAGGCGGCCGTTCCCGTGCTGTCGATGTCCGAGGACCACTTCGTGCGGGTGTTCCTCCGAGTGAGCGAGGGGGCCCGCAAGGCGGATGCCATCCTGGCATCCATGGGTTATGCCTGGGCCACCGACGAGGGTGGCATCGGCACGGGCCCGGCGCCCCCACCCCGGGCGTACCGCTGGGCGGGGCCCCTGTGGCTGGGTCATCTCCACGACCCTGAGACCCTCGAGATCATGGCCGCCGATGAGGGTCTGGAGCCCTCGACGCGCCACGCCCGTCTGCTGGACCTTTGGAGGGAGGAGGCCGAGCTGCCCCCGCTGCTGATCGATGGCAACAGGTTGGCCAGCCGTATCGGGACCTCGACGCCCAGGATGGCCAACATATTGGAGGCGTTGCGCTCGAGGGGATATGCAGCTGGCAGGGCCCACACGAATCCGGTCGGCATCAAGACCGACGCACCCCTAGAGGTACTTGAGTCCGTCTTCCGGGACCTGGAGAGGGGTGGCTAGGCTCCGGCTCCGTCGTCGTCCGGTGGTGGCGTGCCTTCTGGGGTCTTCTCCTGGTGCGCATCGCTGCCGTCCATGGCATCGAGACGTTCGAGGATACCGACCAGTATCTCCTTGCACTCGCCTACCTCGACGCGCATCTCCATCATGTCCCTCTCGAAGGGAGTGAACTCACGGTAGGCCACGAGCCGGTATGCCAGGAACATGCCGATCACCATGGCACCGATCATCGAGAAGAGGAGCACCCCTGCCCATGACCAGATGGCCTGGCAGTAGATGAAGAGGTTCTGACCGTAGAACAGGATCAGGATGTTCAGCGCCGAGAACAGGATGGCCATGATTATGATGAACACATACAGGCGCGGCAAGCGGAACTCGAGGCTAGGCTTCACTCATATCCCTCCATTCGGCCAGCAGCGTGTACGGGATCCTGTGCCGCACGGCCTCATCATCACCCTCCACCAGGATCCACAGGAACACGTTGTCCGGTGGCTCTATCGCAACCCGGACGGTACAGTTGTACATGTAATGGTCGTCCTCGGTTATCACCGTGATGTTCAGGGTGAAGAGTTGGCCTGTTATGTTAGTGTCCAAGGTGTACCGGTTCGTGGCGTTCACGAAGAAGTCCTCGTTGTCAACGGTGTAGTTGATGTGGAGCGAATCGTACCGATCGCCGCCCACCGAGACGACGGTGACCAGGGTTGAGTTGTCCACGTGGTCCAAGATCACCTTGGGGATGGCACCTATGGGATTGCGGGGGTCCTGCTCGGTGTACTCCAGCGCCACCATTGCTAGGATGAGCAGGATTATGATTGCCACGGGAACAAATAACACATAGCCGAGGATGCTGTCATGCATCGACGGCAAATCGCAGCCCATATATTAAATGCCTTCGCCAGGCCGCCCTCCACCGAGGTCCTGGAGCCTCCTGGCCATCCGCTGGAGCGTCCTGCCCAGGTTCGTACCGTTGTCCCAGGACCCGACGGCCGCCCGGAGGTCCTCATCAGCGGAGCTGGCCAGGTCCTCTGCCTCCTCCCAGATGGCGGGCAGGGCCCTGGTGAGCTCGTCCACGATGGCCACGTGGGCCTTCATGGAGGTCCTGGCCAGTGGATTCAGGTCGATGGCGATGACCGGCCGCCCCCAAGCCGTCAGGGCCTCGGCCCGGTCGCCATCCTCCAGGGGGATCAGCACCCCGTCCGCAGAGCCCACGCCTCCCGTCGAGCAGAGTCCCCGGGCGTGGTCAAGGCCTGGAACCCTGATGTCCGGTGACTCGCCCAGCACCCCCTCGGCCCCGTTGGCCCTCAGGTGGTCGGCGATGAGCCCCACCCTCTCCTCGGACCGATGGAACAGGTTCACCTCGACCACGAGGGGCGACGCGGACCCATCCCGCTTCCTTCGGAGCCCGGTGAGCCGTCGCTGCAACTCCACAACCTGGTCAGCTGCCAAGGCGGCGACGTTGCCGTTCACGGACACAACCGGATGGGCCGCGATCAGCAGCATCGCCGCGGAGGTGCGTTCGGCCCGGCGGGCCTCGTCCGTGGTGCGTTCGCCCAAGAGGTAGTCGAAGGCCTCTCCCCGACCGTGGGCTATCAGCCCGGCCTCGGAGGTCAGGCCGCTGCGCACGCCCCCGACGAGGCGCTCGCGGGCCATCAGCGAGGCGTATCTCGGGTGGGAGGGAGGTATATCAGTCACGATACCCGAAGGGTCCAGGGTCATTAAAGTTAGTTTCCATCACTCATGATGTCCTGATTGAGAAGGGTGAGGAAAGTTATTTTAACGGGTCGGCCAATTCCCGACCAGACGGGGGAGTACAAGGGAGCAGGCGTGATTTTTACATGAGGGCAGATATGATAGAGAAGGGGTTGCGCGACCTACGTGAGGGCAACCCCGCGGTCTATTGGGCCCTTATGGCCCGGGACGGCGTGGTCCTCAGATCTGAACTTCCAGAGGGCGTGCACAACGAGACCTTCGCGATAATGTGCGCAACCATGCTCGGTGCCGCTCTGACCCTCAACTCGGAGTTCCCCGAGGGCGAGGTGGAGCGGATCGTCGTCGAGGCGGGTCGCTATCGGGTGATCGTCCTCGGCCTGGACATCGAGAGGCTGATGGCCGTCATCGTGCCCAGGAACATGGACATGAGCTCCTTGCTGGTCTATGTCCAGAAGATAATCAAGCAGGGATGATGGGGTCGACCACCCCCTGCAGGCACCGCAACCTTCATTATCGATTCAATGCATCCATCCGGACATAGGTGGTATCATGCCGGAGGAGGACGTCCAGGAGACGGAGGAGGCGCCAGAGGCGGAGGAGGCGCCAGAGACGGAGGAGGCGCCAGAGGCGGAGGCCAAGGAGGACGACGCCAAGGCCCTCGATAGCAGATTGGTCGTTGAGGGCATGCTCTTCTCGGCGGACAAACCCCTCCGGATCGCAGACATCGAGGATGCGACCGCCCTCGAGAGGGGGGCCGTGAGGAGCGCCATTCGGAAGCTGGCCTCGGACTACCGCAGGCGGAACACCGCCCTTGAGGTCGTGAAGGTCGACAACAGGTGGACCATGCAGGTCCGCTCCGAGTACACACCCGTTGTTCGCTCGGTGGCCGCCCCCGAGGTCGATCCCCGGCTGCTCCGGACCCTCGCCCTCATCGCCTACCACCAACCGATCCTCCAGTCCGATCTCCAGGAGATGTTGGGACCGAAGGTGTACGAACACGTCCGGGAGCTGAAGGCCCTGGGTCTGATCAGCGCCAGACCGAAGGGCGCCTCCAAGGAACTGACCACCACCCAGAAGTTCCCCGAGTACTTCGGGCTAGATTCTGCCAAGAAGGAGGACATCAAGAAGTTCATGGCGGACCGGGTGGGCATCGAGCCCGAGATGCCACAGGAGGTCGGGGAGACCGCCCCCGAGATCGAAGAGGCCGTCCCACAGCAGGAGGAGGCCATCCCACAAAAGGACGAGGCCGTCCCACAGCAGGACGAGGCCATCCCCCAGCAGGACGAAGCTGTCCCCCAGCAGGAGGAGGACGAGGCCGTACCTGAACCCGAGAGCGAGGCAGCCCCGGCCGAACCCGAGGGCGAGCAGCGGTGAACTTCCCGTGGTCCTCGAGATCAAGGCCCGGGACGTCCTGGCCCGCACTGGAAGCTGGAAGGGGCCATCGGGTCCAGAGGTGAGGCTTCCCATCCTGCTCAGGACGCTACCATCCATCTCGCGTGGAGAGCTCGATGAAGGCGATGAGGCCATCCTCACCGCGACCGGACCCGGACCGGATGGAGTCCTTGTCGTAAGGGACCTGGGTTCGACCCTGCGACCCGTCAAGGGGGATGGGGGGGACTGGGCGCACCTGGTGATCCCGGCCGAGGAACCCCTCCCTCCATCCTTGGCGGATGAGCTCGACAGCATCGCACCGACGACGGTCAGCGAGGATGGTCTGGTCGAGGTGGTGCACGCTGCCGCGAGCCGCGTGGCGGACGATCCTCCCCCACCGGGGTCCGTCCAGTGGGTTGTGATGGCGTCCGCTGCCAGCCTTGTCGGTCGACCTCCCTGGTTCATCGATGCGGTGATGAGGGCCAAGGAACGTGCTGGACCGGGGCGGCTCCTCTACCTGCCCGGCGTTGCCACGCCTCGCAACCTGGCCCTCCTCTCGTACCTGGGTGTGGACGTTGTCGATGACGTCCAGTGCCACCTTGAAGCGGCCCGGGGTCGTCGCATCAGGCCCGAGTTGGGCCACGTCCACCGACCGGATGCCGGTACCGACGGGGACCTGGTCGCTCGCAACCTGTCCACCATGAGGGACGAGCTGGCCCTGGTCCGGGAGGTGGTGGAGCACGAGGCCTTGCGGGAGCTGGTGGAGGTCAGGGTCCGTTCGGAGCCGTGGCAGGTAGCTGCCCTCAGGAGGGTGGACCGCCAACATCGGTCCCGGTTGCTACCCTACTGTCCAGTCCATCGCGATGCTCCCCTGTTGGCCCTCTCCCGGGAATCCCTGGAACGCATCGAGGTGACGTCCTGGGTCGAGGCCCTCTTGGAAAGGTACGAGCCCCCCGCCAACACGCGTGTCCTGTTACTGCTTCCCTGCTCCGCCAGGAAACCCTATGGCAACAGCCGGACGCACCGGAGGATCGCGGAGGCCCTCTCCAGCGTCCCGAACCGGGCTACCGTCCACGAGGTCATACTGACCTCACCCCTCGGGGCGGTGCCCAGGGAGCTCGAACGGACGTATCCCGCCGCCCATTACGACATACCGGTCTCCGGGGACTGGTTCCCGGACGAGGTGGAGAGGATGCGTTCCCTGGTCGAGCACATCCGGACCGTCGGCACATACGATGCGGTGATCTCCCACATGGGCCCGGGCCTGCCCTTCCTAGAGGAGGATGGTTCGGTCTCCCGGTCGAGGACCGGGGGCGAGGGCGCCCTGGATAATGGCGCTCTGGGTCAACTTGCGTCACTGGTCTCCCAGGCCGCCTCGGATGCGCTCCGGACCTCCAGGTGGGAAAGGCAGAGGGAGGACCTGGCGTCCCTCGCCCGGTTCCAGTTCGGAAGGGATGTGGCCAAGGCTCTCCTGGAGGGTGGACAGGTCGCCGGGAGGCCCCCCGGGCTCAGGCTCAAGGGACCCGATGGAGACCAGCGGGCGATGGTGGTGCCCGCCCGGGGCCGGCTGTCCCTGACCCTCTCGGGGGCGGAGCTGGTCGCGGCCGCGGGCCACCATCGGGTATGGATGGACGACTTCGAGCTCCGGGGCGACCTGTTCGCCGTTGGCGTCACCGATGCCGACCCCCTCATACGGCCTGAGGACGAGGCCGTGGTCGTGAGGGGGGATCTCGTCGTGGGCGTCGGGGTGGCACGGATGGGCACCACCGAGATGTTGGCCGCCAACCGGGGCACGGCAGTGGCCATGAGGCACCACAGAGGAAGAGGAAGAGGAGGAGGAGGAGGAGGAGGAGGAGGTGGTGGGAAAGCATGACCGACCTGGAGGATTGGCTGGTCGAACAGCGTTCAAGACGTGGGGTCGGGAAGGCCAAGAGGATGGATCCCTCGGTCCCCGCCGCCGTGTGGCACGAGGAGGAGCTCCTCGACGGCGAGGTTGTGGACACCATGGCGGCAGTTGTACGGACCGGTGGATGCTCCCACGACAGGGACCACGGCGGTTGCACGATGTGCGGCTATGCATCGGAGACCCCTCACAGGCCGCCTACAGTGGACGAGTACCTGTCCCAGGTGAGGGCATTGGCGGCCAGGCGGGGCGACGCCAGGTGGGTCAAGTTGTACACCTCGGGCAGCATGCTGGACCCCGACGAAGTGCCTCCGGTGGTGCTGGAGGCGATCGTCGAGGCCTTCGATGACGTCGACATGCTCACGGTCGAATCTCGGGCAGAGCATATCACGGCGGAAAGGGTGCGGACCCTGGGCGACCCCAGCAGGACCGAGGTCGCGATCGGCCTGGAATCGGCCTGTGACAGGGTCCTCGATGGATCGGTCCACAAGGGGATGGACCTGGCGGCGTTCCAGCGGGCAGCGGCCGAGGTGACGGGAGAGGGGGCCTCCGTCCGGACCTACGTTCTGCTCAAACCGCCCTTCCTCACGGAGGCCGAGGCCATCGATGACTCGATAGAGGCGATCGAGGCCGCCGCCTCCGCCGGCAGCTCCGTCGTGTCCCTGAACCCGGTCAACGTCCAGACGTTCACCCTGGTCGACAGGTTACATCACATGAGGGAGTGGGAACCCCCGTGGCTATGGTCCGTGGTCGAGGTGCTCCGGCGGACCGCGGGGAGCGTGCCGTCCACGACCCGCGTCATCTCAGCGCCGACGGCCGGTGGAAAGGTACGCGGGGCCCACAACTGCGGCAGATGCGACGGGGACGTGGTCCGGGCCATAGAGTTCCATCGACTCAGCAACGACCCGGAAGAGCTGGATGCGGTACCCGATTGCGGGTGCAGGCCCATGTGGAGGTCCCAGCTGGACCTGGAGGGGTTGATGCAGGGGCCCTTCGCCCCCTTCGGGTACAGACGGAGCTCGGTGCGATGACAATGCTACCTCGTGACCCCGGGCTCATTCCTTGGAGACCCATGACGCCAACATGATGAGCATCAGCACGATCATCAGGAACACACCGACGATGGGCTCGATCAGGTGCTCGTTGGCCTCTCCAACTGGAACGAATGAGAGGAAACCGATGATGACCATCACCATCATGATGTAGAGGATCAGTGACATCTTGCCGAGGGACCGGCTCGCAGAGCCCGTGGCAGTGGCGGTGGCACCTCGAGTGCCATAGGGTGCTTGATGCACCAGGGTCGTGCGTCCCATCGATACGGCGCCGGGTTCCTCCACACCATCGACCACCGCCGACTGCCTCCGCACCACCCGCTGTGGTTTGGTGAAGATGATCTCGGAGGTCTCGTCGAGGCCGTGCTGCACGGCCGTCTGTCGCTTCAGGAGGAAGTCGGTGGTGTTGAACATGTGCACATGGCCGTCATCGGTGGCGGCCACAAGCAATCTACCCCGCGCGGATATCCGGACCTTCGCGATCGGGGAATTCAGCTTGTGCTTCCAGATCAGCTTCTCGTCCTGGTGGAACAGGGAGACCATACCGTCCCCGGTCCCGGCCACGACGTACCTGCCGTTGGTGGTGATGTCCACGTCCTGGACGCCACCGGCACCGGTCAGGTAGCGCCATATCAGGCCCTCCTTCTGGTTGTAGAGGCACACCTGACCCGGATAGGTGCCACCCTCGACCCCGACGGCGATGAAATCCCCTCTGGGTGCCAGGGCTATGGAGTTGATCTTGTTCTCCACGTTGTGCTTCCAGTGGAGCTTCCCCAGCTTGTCGAAGTAGTAGAACATGTTGTCCGTCGCACCGACGGCGATGAAGTGGCCATCGGAGCTGATGGCGAGCTCGGTGATGTCCCCACCCAGGTCGTGCCGCCATGTAACGGAGCCCTTCATGTTCGAGCTGTAGTTGTCATGCAGGAATATGTCCCTGTTGGAGGAGCCCGAGACGACGTAGTTCGCAGAGGTGGAGATCGCCACCTCCCTGATACGCCCGTCGGCCTTGCTGCGCCAGAGGAGCAATCCCGTGCTGTCGAAGAAGTAGGTGTAGGTGTCCCGCGATCCAACGACGATGTACCGGCCCGACTTGGAGATGTGGATGTCCTCGATCCGGGCGTGGATGTTGTAGCTCCAGAGCTCCTCGCCATCCTCGTCCAGGCAATAGATCTCTCCCGTCCGCAGTCCAACGACGACGGTGTTACCCAGCGAGGAGAGGTCGACGCCCACCACCGGGCGTTCGAACTCCCGGTTCCACTTGACCTCGCCTTCGTGGTCGATGAGGGCAACGGTGTTGCTCTGGGTCGCCACCACGGCGGTAGACCCGTTGGTGGCGATCTCGAGACCGATTATCGGAGACCCTGTCTCGAGCTCCCATACAACATGGGGCTCCTCCTGGTTCTTCCTACTAGGAGCTTCCTGCACTCGGGATTCCCTCCACCGGACCCTCTATGAACGGGAACCGCCTTTTTAAAGGTTTCCGGTTCAGTCCAAGAATCAAAAAGGTGCTGGCCAGACCCGTTGGGTCCTAGCCGTACCTTCTTCCCGGATAGAATATCTTCTTGCAAGACTGGCATTTGGCAGAAGCGTCTGGGAATACCACGATATCTCGACCGTTGCACCTGGGGCAGCTGAGGTTGGTGGCCTTGTACCGCTCCTTGGGCATGGCCGGGGGTGCCTTGTACATGGTGATCCGCTCAGCACTGGAGGTGTCCGATCCGTCCAAGCCGTATCTCGAGACCATGCTATCGTCCATGCTTTGGACCGTCCACTGGTCGTCCAGGGAGGTCGGGACCTTGGAAGGGTCACGGGGCGTTGAATGGAAGGTGACCGTGCTCGGCCCCAGATCCGAGCCTCCGTAGGTGGACGAGGGATACTCGACCGTCTCGGCGACCATGGTCTGTTGGGCCCGCCTCTGCCTCCTCTGGGAGTACTGGCCGATGATGGACATCGTGGCTATCAAGGCCACCATCACGATGGCGGAGCAGCACGCGGGGTCCAGGTCGAAGATGCTCGAGTTGGCCTCGGGGTCCAGGGTCACGGTCCTGGAGTCCTCGTTGTTGTGCTCGAACTCCTCCTCGATCTCGTTCTCGGGATCGACTATCACTGTGAACACGTACTGGCCCCTCGGGAGGTTGAGGATGAACCGGCCGCTGGACACGAAGTCCTCGCCCTCGGCCGTTACCAGGTCTATCCTCTGGGTCTCGGCCGGGGCCCCGTCGATCTCGATGGCCACCAGGACGTTCCGCAGCCAGGTCTTTGAATTGGTCACCCGGACCCAGTAGTCGACGTTTATCACGCCGGGGATCAGCGTATCGCCATCGTTCCCCTGGGTGTCCACTATCGTATCGATCCAGATGGTAAGGTCCACAAGGTCGCCAGGTTCGGTCGACCCGGGGGCCACGTCGAGGACAAGGCCCACCACATTGTTGCCGTCCTCGTTCATCTCCTCCACGTCATCGTTCGGGTCCACCTCGATGCGGAACAGGTGCTGACCGGCCGAGAGGTTGAGACCACGGAACCTCACGTTCTCCCGGGAGGTGAGGGGAACGGCCTGACGTTCGACCAACTCGTCGTCCACGTAAAGGTCGATGAAGGTCTGCCCGGCATCCCAGGGGTAGGGGATGAGGACCTCGCCGTCAACGATCAGGTCGAAGGTGCTGTTCTCCCGGGGCGCGCTGGTGGAGGGGCGGATGGACGAGGTGGTCAGGACCAGGTCAAGGCTGTCCTCGAGGTCCCTCAACGTCACGGTGATGTTGCCGAAGACCTGCAGATTGGTGATCTGGTCATTTGGCGCAGCGAACTCCACCCGGTGGGAGGGCTCGTACTCGAACACGTCCCCATCGAGGGTCCACGCCCGGAGGGCCACCGCGGGCACGTGGCCGTCCACGCCCGAGAAGGCCTCCAACACCAGTTCCCCGTCGGCGGTGAGCACGTTGAGACTGATGCCGCTGGTCGCGACCCCGGAGACGTTGTACAGGATGAAGTCGACCCAGTAGTGATGATGGACCACCACGTCCTCGCCCAGGGTGTCCAGATGGGGGATGTTGCCCACCGTGTTCAGCACGGCCCCATCGATGATGTCCCCCTGATCGTACTCCACATCGTAGAGCCACAGGGTGCCCCCGGAGAACTCGATCTCGTCCAGCACCAGGTTATCCAGGACCACGGTCGCCCCCACGGCCATCAGGTCGGCGATGGGTCGGCCGTTGTTCAGCACCAACGAGCAGTCGATTATCTCCAGCTCACCTCCCGTGGTCCGCGCCAGCTCCGGGGTCCTTATCGTGCAGTCCTCCAGCAATGCGTACGTGCCGTCGCCGATGAGGTGGACGGCACGGTTCGCTTCGGAGGTGCTCTTGACATCGTCGGTCCGGAACGTGCATTGCCTGGCGAAAAGGGATGCCCTCTCGACCAAGACCATCAGGTCTGAACCCTCGATCCCTCGCACCGTGGTGCCGTCAAGGATGACCTCGGACCCACCCGTCAACCGGGCCGCGGTTTGAAGCCCGTAGAGGCTGCCTCCGATGACCCTCACCGTCCCGCTGGTGTTGGAGAAGAGGGCGTAACCCACCTCGTTGAACACGTCGACGTCGGACAGGTTGACATGAGATGTCCCTTCGACCACGAGGCCGGTCGCCTCGGCCATGGTGGTGCCGTAGCCCGACAGGCCTTCGATCGACCCGGTGTCATGGGTCAGATCGCCCTTCACCAGGATGCCATAGGTGCCTCCAGACGAGGTTATCATGACGTTGTTGAGCACCATGGTGCCTCCCTGCTCCACCGTGATCATGTACTGGTCCGGGCCCGTTGCCCTCACGAGGAGGGTCGAGTCGTTGATGGTGAGCAGGCCGCCGGCCTCAACGGTCAGATTACCGTCAAGGTTGATGGTGAGGTCCGAGTACTGCTCGGCCCCAGAGATGTTCGTGTCCCCCCAGGTCACCTCCGCGGCCGAGGAGGAGGGGAGGAGGACGAGGAACAGGGCTGCTGCGAGGATGAGGACGGTCAGGGGGATGAGGGGGAGGGGGAGGCTACTGACAAAAGCACTCCTACGGCCGCCATTCCCATGAGTGACCTCCTCACCGACCATGTAATCCGTCCCTCTGATATGTCCCCAGGATGGGGCAGGACCTTCTATGAGACCCTGGGTATATAAGACTTGTCGGAATCGATGGAGGACCATCCGTTCCATTCGTCCAGGTGAGGTCAGACCCGCTAGATGACGGTGACCCTCATGGTGTCCGCCGATCCGTTGCCGACGGTGTCGGTGACCGTCAGGACCACGTCGAAGGTCCCGGACCCGTCATGGGTGTACGCGGTCCCAAGTTCGATGGTCACATCCGGACCCGCATCGGCCAAAGGACCCTCAACGTCGGGTCGAGGATCGGTGGCTCCTGGAGGACTGAGGGCATCCGTCCTCCCGAGGACCGTTGGAATCCGACAATGCTTATCTATGCCGAAGGCATGTTGGCGGATGATGGCCCGCAGGAAACGTCGCGCCCAGGTCAGGACACCCGCGAAGTCCATGGAGCGGGAGCTAGTCC
>JAUVRF010000016.1 GCA_030597775.1 Methanobacteriota archaeon
AACTTGCGCTCTAGTGGCCCGATTATGACCCTGGCCATATATAAGCTTGTTCGGACAGATTTCGAACGTATGGCTGCCTGGCTCATCCCGTTCTCCTCCTGTACGGGAATGGTGCAAAAGGGTCAATAGGCCGAAAGCGGCTCTCTCCCCCGTGGATAGCGTGGCGGACGACCCGAGAGTTGTGTTCTGTCGAGAAGTTGCAGAGGCCCAGGGCCCGACCACGCCCTCCCACGACCTCGACCACGTCAGGAGGGTCGTGACACTGTCACTGCACATCGCACGGGTGGAGGGTGCCGACGAGGTCACGGTGGCCTGCTCCGCATGGCTCCACGACATGGAACGCCGTCGCGAGGACGCCGGTGGCGAGGACCACGCGGTGGCGGGTGCCCGATCCGCCAGGGAGGTCCTTCACGGCTCGGGTCTGTTCGGTCAGGGGGAGGTCGAGGCGATCGCGGACTCCATAGCCTCCCACAGGTTCAGGTCGGGACCCTCCCCCGCCTCGATGGAGGCCAGGTGCCTGTATGACGCAGACAAGCTGGATGCCCTTGGAGCTGTGGGTGTTGGCCGTGCGTACATGATGGCCGGGGAGCACGGTCAGCGGCTCCACAGCGATGTGGACGGGGATGCCTCGGCAAGGCACGTGGGCGAGATCGACCACTCCAGGTACTCACCGGTGGAGGAGTACACGGTGAAGTTACGTCACCTTCCACAGCGGATGACCACCGACGAGGGTAGGCGCCTGGCGGAACGGAGGGCGGCCTTCATGTCATCGTTCTTCGAGGAGCTGGAGGCTGAGGTCGGGGGGGAGAGATAGCCCCTCACACGAACACGGCTCTGGCACGAGCCTCCTCCAGCCCGTCCATGTATACCTTGGTCAGCACACCCTCGTCCTCCTCCAGGATCCCGTACGACTCGAAGTCATCACGGTTCTGGTGGAGATAGACCTTGGCGTCGTGGGCCTGCACCTCTACCACGGTGAAGCGCACGTCCCCCCTGGACTCCATCTCCATCTCGAAGATGCGGTCGTTGGAATAGGCGAACAGCAGGTCCCAGAAATCCTCTGGCCTTTCCATCCGCTTCAGCGCGTCCATCACCTCCGGGGTCCCGACCCTGCCCGTGACGCCCTCGGCCGTGGTGATGGTGTCGATCTTGAGCATTGCAGAGAGGACCAGCATCGAGTCCCGCCGGGATAGGCCATCGGGCAGCATCGCTCCAGGATGCCCCATCCAATATATGACCCTTTCTCATCGACCAGGGGTCGGGCCAGCCGGGGCCACAAGTTGCAAAAATGAGAACTGGGAGTCAACGGTTATATACGCCCCGGGCGGTCGATTCCGTGCCCTCGGGCCAGCGAAGTCTGGAGAGGGCATGCAGTAAGGGTTCCCGCGGGGTGGAGCAAGGTGGCTGGCGACGAGGAGATGGCATATACGGGACTTCCAGAGGAGATCCACAGGTTCTTCACCAATCCCGGAGGTCACTCCCTGATCGTCAAGGGCAAGGCCGGAACTGGAAAGACCACCCTGGTCCTTCAGATGCTGGAGGAGATCTTCAGCGGCCTTGACAACTTCTACCTGTCCTCCCGTGTGTCGGACACCTCCCTCTACAAGCAGTTCCCGTGGTTGCTCTCCAAGGAGCGGAACGAGCGGCTCATCCACGCATCCAAGCGTTTCCTCGAGACCCTGGACCGGACCAAGGAGGAGGAGGAGGAGGAGGAGATGGTCGAGGTGGTGGAGGCCGCCGACGAGGACGCCCTCCTCATGACGGCCCCCGTCGTGCCTGACGAGGTCCGTTCCGCCAAGGCCCTGCTCAAGGAGTTCCGGATCCTCAACGGCAGCTTCCCCGTGTCCGTGGACCGGACGGAGCTGTCCCGTGTGGAGGGCATGTTCGAGCCCCCGGAGATCGAGACGATGGACGGGGATGGCGAGGGCTTCACCCAGTTCCACAACCTGGTCGTGGACTTCGACTCGGACCTTCCGGAGATCGAGCGCATCTACGAGAGGGTCGAATCCCAGTTACCCAAGCAGATCTGCGTCGCCATCGACAGCATCGAAGCGCTGTCGGAGAAGTACGGCATCCCAGAGAGGCGTATCATCACCATGCTCCACAAGGACCTGGTGGAGAACACCAACACCTACCTCGTGATAGTGCTGGAGAAGCACAAGAACCTGGAACTGGACTACTACGTCGACGGAGTGGTCCTCCTGGACAACGCCGAGGTCGATGGACGGGCCTACCGCGAGGTCATCATCCAGAAGCTGCGCGGCTGCGAGACGCACCATCACAGATACCTCTACTCCCTCGCCAACGGCCGCATGAAGGCCTTCGGACCTTACAGCTTCCGTTTCCCAGAGGGAGGCACCTCCTGGTCCGCTCCCGAGGGGAAGGTGCCCGGCAGGTTCCCGACGGGCTCTACCCAGTTGGACGCCCTCTTGGGAGGGGGACTGATGGAGGGGGCCGTGAACCTGCTGGAGGTGGACAAGGCCGTGCCCTCCGAAGCTGTCCTACTGTTCTGCCTCGGCCCGGTCCTGAACGCTGTCACGGGAGGTCATGCCGTCTCATGGCTTCCGTCCCGGGAGTTCGCGCCCTCCATGTTGCCCCCTCTCGTCAACCGGTACCTCGAGGGTGATGAGGCCAAGGGCAGGCTGAGGATCGTGGACCTCTATCCCACCGACCTGGACACCTCCGACCCCTACCAGCTGGGTGTGGAGGGTGAACCCATCGGCAACTACCTCAAGTGGGACATCATGCGCTTCAATTACAAGAAGGTCAGTCCGCCCTGCCTCAACATCATGAGCTACGACGCCCTCGAGTCCGTTTCGGGAAGGATAGTCGACGACATGCGCGATTACTACACCGACCTGCGCCAGAGCGGCAACGTGGACCTGACCATCGCCAGGGCCTCGGTGAGGTCCACTGACAGGATCGCTGACATTGCCCAGATCCACATGAAGCTCAGCAAGCTCCATGGCGCCCTGGTCCTCTACTGCGAGCGTCCCCACACCGAGCTCCTGCACTTCTCCATGGACACATCAGAGGGCGTACCCCGCCTCTCCCTCACCCCTATCGTCTGATGGGGAGGATGGGGAAGGTCTCAGGTTCTCACTTTCCTCAGCTTCTCAAGACACCAGTGGTCCCGCAGTGCGGGCACTGGACCTCGAGGGGTCGGGGCTGCAGGGGCACCTTGAACACACCACCGCACTTGCAGCGCATGCTCTTCTCCGCCTCCTGGGGCAGGACATGCTGTGCCGTGGGCGTTGTGGGCATCACCGGGGCCTGTGCGGGGACCTGTGCAGGTGCGGGTGCAGGTGCCTGTGCAGGTGCGGGTGCGGGTGCGGGTGGAAGTGCCTGTGCAGGTGCAGGTGCAGGTGCAGGTGCAGGTGCCTGTGCAGGTGCCGGTCGGGGTGGGGCCACGTACCCCGTTGCAGGGACCTTCACCACCCGTTGGGGAGCCGCTGCGGCGGGGCCAGGCATGACGACGGGTCGGAGTGCGACCTCCTCGTCCTGCCATTGCGCGTCATCCGGCACGGCCAGGATTATGTCCTCGGAGGGTGGGGCCTCTATCCGGGCGGGACCCGCCTCGCCGATGATGGGCGCGGCCCGCACGTCGGGATGTCGCAACGCATCGTTGCCGTTGACGGGGTCCGTCGCAACATATGCAGGCCCTAGGTCGATGCCCTCCGTCGGTTGGGCCATCTCCTTCCAGTCCTTGGCGTAGATCTGGTGGCCGAAGAAGTAGGACATGCCGACCATTGCGAAGCCGAAGACCCAGACCAGGACCGCCGCGCCACCCAGCAGGTAGAACAGCCAGAAGACGACGACGGCCATGAGGATCGCGATGTGGAGCTGGCGTACCCGCTCCTTCTTGTTGGCCCTGGCCAGGTTCTTGGGGAGCTTGATCGCCAGATAGGTGATGATGAGGGTGAACACCATGAGGATAAGGGGGTTACCGACGGTGCTGGAGTGGTCGTAGGACATCCTGGAGACGGGAGCGCTGGAAACGGTGTAGCTGTTCGAGAAGGTGATCACCGCGCTCATGGGCGCTCGCATGTTGAGCAACGTGCCCTCGTCCTTGACCTCGGTGGCGTACGAGCCCAGTCCCGCGGACACGATGTAGGTCTTCTCGGCAATGGTCAGGGTGGGTGGGATGGCGTCGTACGAGCCGTAGAGGACCATAAGGGGCTCTAGCCCGCTCACGTTGAACTCCATCTTGTCGTACTGGATGTGTCCTCGGAAGGTTATGTGGATGTACAGCTCGTCCGTGTCGTTGACATCCGAGCCGATCAGCCCAAGATGCTCGTCCACGTCCACATTGTCCAGCTTGATGCCACGGAGCACTATCTGGCGCTTGGTGAGGATGTCGTCCAGGTTGCGCATGTACTGCTCGCCCTCGGCCTGGTCGATGAGACCATCGCCGTCGGCGGTGGCCGTCTCGAAGGGGAACTTGATGCTGGGGTCGTCGATCATGCCTCGCAGCTCGGACGCGGCCTGGCCGTGGAGACGGTACTCGATGTATCCACCACCGTTCTTGAAGAAGGTAAGGAAGGTGGTGCTCATCTCCACGTCCTCGGCGGCCGCCTCGCCACCGGCCAGGCATGGTACCGCCAGGAGGAGCAGGACGAGCAACGCCAAGCGGGCGCGCCTCCCGTCGTGGTGCATCCTCATCGATTATTCCAGGGTAACAACCGCCTTATATAGGTTGCCTGGCGGTTCTCAAGGCTGATTTGGGGCGGGTCCATCCTCAATGGGTCCTTCGCCGGCGATGGATACCAGCAAGCCCAGCCGCGCAGAGGATGGCCATCGCGCAGACGATGACGCCCGCACCGGGCACCTCTCCCTGGTCCCCGGGTATGTGCTCGGCCGGGTCCCTCAAGGGGACGCGGGATGGAAGGACCTCCACCTGCCAGGTGGCGAGTGTGCGAGCACCCTGGTCGTCGATCACCTCCAGGGTCACGTTCCATGTGCCCTCTCCCGTGAAGATGACGTCCACGGTCCTGCCGTGGACCACACCCTGGCTGTAGTCCCATATGTAGTCCACGATGGACCCGTCGGGGTCCTCGGACAGGTGGGCCGACAACCTTGTGGGCTCCAGGGCGTTCACGGTGGCGGGCACGGTGCCCTTCGCCAAAGGAGGTGCGTTGACCCTCACGTATGTGACGTCCTGGTCCAGCAGGCCCCATGGGTCCATCACCACCAGGAGGACCATGTACACCCCCGGCTCGTTGAACACGTGGAGGGACACACGGTCCATGTGGGACGGGTTCACGTCCCCTGGCAGGAGCCAGAGGAACTCTATGAAGCCCCCGTCGGGGTCGTACGATGCGGAGCCGTTCAGCTCGGCGGGCTCGCCCACCAGGACGGTGACGTTCCTGCCCGCGTCGGCCCGCGGGGGTCTGTTGATCTTGACCCATACCTCCAGGTCATAGAGGCGCAACCATCCTGGATTCTTGGCACGAGCTTCCATGTGCACTACCAATTCCCCGAAGCGGGCCTCGCTCTTGTGCCTCTCGATGTAGTTCGAAAGGCCTACCAGGAGGTCGAAACCACCTCCCTCGCTCCCGCGGGGGAGGTCTTGGACGTTCTCCCTTCCGCCGGGTCCGAAGCCCAGTTCGATATCGTCGGCGAGGTCCCTGGGAATGGCGATGGACAGGGTGGGGGGCATCTGACAGAGGGCCAGCAGGGTATCGTCCTCGCCCAACGCCCCCCGCAGGAACCCAAGGGCAACGGGTCGACCGGCCACGGGCACGTCGATGGGTATCGTGTGCCTCAGGTCCCCTCCGGCCAGGTAGACCATCAGGTTGTCCGAGCCCGAGCATGCTGTCACCAGGTCCATGTTATTGTCATCGACCCGGTTGACCTGGAGGGCCCGCACGTCCCTGGGCGCCCTGCCCACTTCCAGGATCTCCGATGTCTCAAAGCTTCCATCGGAGCGCTGGGTGAACACGTAGAGGCGATCATCTCCCGCGCAGATGGCCGTGACGTCGGCAAGGGAATCCCCGTTCACACGACGCACATCCACGTCCACAAGACCGGGTCCGGTGGCAAGGGTGGTGGTGTTGGAGAAGTTGCCATTTCCCTCGTTGTACATTATCGCAATGGTGTCATTACGGGATTCTGCGATCACCAGATCATTGTCAAGGTCCTCGTCCATGTCCCAGATGGAGATGGCGATCGGTCCTCGGCCCACCTCGACCCGCTTGGGATAGAAGGTCATGTCGCCCCTTCCCTGTAGGATCGTCAGGCTGGAACCCCCCGTGTTGGCCACCACGATGTCCCGCTTGAAATCCGGATTGAGGTCCTGGGCAGCCAGAGCACTGGGTCGCGGGCCCACAGGGATGATCACGGGTTCTGCGAAGGTGAAGAAGGTGAGGGCCTCGAACACATAGACCTTTCCCTCGGAACCGCTGGCGACGATGATGTCCTTGTCGTTGTCCCGGTCCAGATCGTCCACGATAACGGCCATGACGTCGGGCACATCCATCGACCATTGGGTGACGAGCCTGACCGGGTCCTCCTCGAGGATCACAACATCCACCCGACCCTCCTCCTGATACCCGATGACGAGGTCATCGTAGAACCTGTCATGGTCCAGGTCGCCGCACCACATGGCCTTGGGAGTGGCGTCCAGGAGAAGGTCGATGACCTCGTAGCGCACCCGCGAGACGTTGATGGATGCCTGCAGGACCTGGGCCCCCGCGGGGATGAGCAGTTCCGCCTCCAGGTTGGAGAACTGGTTGGCCTCCCCGATCAGCTCCACCGAACCGTCGGAGAAGGTGTCGATGTGGACCTGGGTCGGTTTGACCGGCTCGGCGGACACCGGCTCCGCGACGGGAGGTGCAAGGCCCCCCATCAGGGTGAGGACCACCAGGATGGTCACCAGGACCGAGGAGGGCCTCATGGGTTGATCACCTCCGTCTCCCATGTGTCCGTCGTGTGGCAATCCTCGCATATGATGCCCAACGTCCCCCGGTGAATGTCGTCGTGGCAGCTGACGCAGTCGATGTCCTGGGACGTGACCAGCTCATGGTCCGGGTCCCACAGGTTCTCCGCCCAGTCGTCCGTGTCGTGGCACAGTGTGCAGTCCTCGCTGTACCGTTCCTTGCCGTTGGGATGGAATGTCGGGTGGCATGCCAGGCAATCGTCGGAGAACCGGTCGTGGTCAGCCTGCACCGGGACCCAGTACTCTGTCAGGTGGCAGGCGCCGCATGCAGCCTCCCATCCCCCGATGGCCCCGTGTGTGGCCTCGTGGCACGAGTAGCAGTCCTGGCCCAGGGCATCGTGGTCGATGTCCGTCAACAGGAAATCCTCTCCCGGGACGTGACAGGCCGCGCACTCCTCCGCGTGGGCGGCGTCGACGCTCCTCTCGGGGTCACCTCCCAGATGTTCCGTGACGTGGCATGTGGTGCACTCCAGCTCCACTGTCTCGTTGGGATGGGGCTTGAGTATGTCCCTGCGGTCCGGTATGTGGCACCACAGGCAGTCGTCGGCGTAGGCCTCCTCGTGGAGGTCGGGAGCCTCTCCGTGGCACTGGGTGCAGGGTTGGGGATGGGTTATGTGCTGCACCTGGCGGTTCCAGCTCACGCCCGGCTCATGACATGAGTCGCATTCCAAGGGCGCGATCCGCCAGTCCTCCAGATGCTCCGCCGGTCTGTCGTTCTCGTGGCACCGTATGCATGGCGGGTCGATCTTGAAGTGGTCCACGAACTGGGGGGTCCAGGAGGTGTTGAGGTGGCAATCGGAGCAATCCGATGACCTGCCACCGTGGAGAGGATCGAGGGACATGGGATGACACGATTGGCAGGTGGCGTTCGTGGCGTTGATCGCATCGTGGTCCAGCTCGGGGATCAGCCACATGTCCACGGCATGGCATGCGTCGCACTCCTTCGAGTACTCCAGGTAAGCTGGATACGTGTGGTCCGGTGTCTCCCCGTGGCAGTCCAGGCACTCGAGCTCCGTCTCGTCCTCGTGGTCGAATTCCACGTCCCAGTCGGTCTGGATATGGCACAGCTCGCAATCGTCGGTGAAGCCCACCTCGTGGGTGCCCTCGATGAACCGCTCGTGACAGAAACCGCACTCCGGTTCGACCGAGGCCGTCCAGTGGCATTCGGAGCACCGGACGGGTGTGTGCAGGCTGTTCAAGGTGATGTTCCGGTCCGGGTGGTCGGGCAGCTCGGTGAGGTCCGTGATGTAGTCACTGCCAACGTGCTCGTAATGGCACTCGGTACAGTCCTGGTCCGCTGCGGCCTCGGCATGCCACGTGAGTCCTGGCATGTCCGGATGGCAATCCAGGCACAGGGAGTCCTGGACACCGGAGTAGGAGTCGTGGCACCTGGCGCAATCGATGTCCTCGTGGGCGGCGGAGCGAGGGCCGGGCTCTATGGTCTCGGGGGAGGCGACGACGACAAGGTAGGTGACCATGGCGGAGCCCAGGACCACGGCCAGGGTGATGATGATCCACCTCATCTGCTTCTGGTCCATCACAGACCACCCCACGCGAAGTAGAGCTTGGTCCATATATGGACCAGGAGGATGCCCATCAACATCATCGTGCTCACGTTGTGGACATGACGCCACCAGGTCCACTTGGGTCTCTGTCCCCGGATCCGGGTCACGTCGGCCTCCGTATCCAGAACCTGCTTGTGGACCGACATGAGCCTGTTGTACAGGGCCGCCCCCTGGGGCGTCGTCGCCATGCCCCTGGAGTAGAGCTCCCTGTACTCGGCGTCAAGACGGGCCCGTTCCCTGCGAAGGCCGGCAAGGGTCGCCGTCGCCTCATCGAGCGGGCTTCGGGAGCGCCTCTCCAGGAAGTAGACGCCCGACGAGCAGAGGACCACGAGGAGCACCACGATGAGGGGGATGCCCAACCCGTCCAGGTTCCCGAGGGTATGGGCCAGTGCCATGACCCCGCCGATGAACCCCGCCCAGTGATGCCACGACAACCATAGGGTCATCCTGCCAGCAGAAACGGCCCACTTGCGCTTGCGCAGGCTGTAGACCATGGACAGGCCCATGAGGGTGAAGCCGATTACGCCGACCCAGTGGGCCAGATTCGCCTGGTCGGCCAGCCAGTAGTCCGTCAGTGCCCCTCACCCCCGCGCATGGCCTCGCGGCCCCTCCTCCTGCGAGGGATGAGGATCGCCATTGCCGTGGCGAGGAGCGTGATGAGCGCCCAGAGGACCCCGGGACCGGGGATGGAGATGTCGGAGCTCAGGTCCCCGGGTTCCACCTCGACCAGTACCAGGGCGGGCGCGGACTCCGTTCCATCAGGCGCACGGACCATCAGGGTGGCGTTGTACAGCCCCGTCTTGAGATAGGTGTGCTCCGCGGATGGCTGGTCGAGCCAGCCCGAGCCCCTTCCATCCCCGAAATCGAACCAGTACTCCAGGGCGTCTGCACCGGGTGCGAAGGAGCCGGTCGCGTTGAACCTGATGGTCTTGAGAGCCTTCACCGTGACCCTGACACCCGGCATACCGTCGGCCACCTCCAGCACGGCGATGGGGATGTCCAGGGCGCCCTCGGCCACCCTTAAGCTCGAGACGCCCAGGAGGGAGAGTGGTCCCCTCAGGGGCCGGGCCTCCACCGCCCACGAGACCGTTGTCTCCGGCTCGACCTCGATGATCCACCAGGGCAGGGTGGCGTTGATGACGACCGGGGCCTGGTGGAGGGGATCGCTACCGTTGTGGACGATGTAGATGTTGAACAGGATCGTTCGGTCCAGGGGGTCGGTGGCCTCCCAGGAGAGGTTCACGACCGGTGGTGCGACAGCTTCGTTGTCCCCGGGGAAGAGAAGGCTGCCCGATGCGCCCACCTCGGTACCACCTGGCCCGGTGATGATGATGCCGTTGGCCGGCTCACCGATGCCCTGGGCGTCCCGGGGCACGACCCGCCACCGGTAGATGCGGTCGGCCTCGACATCGACATCCAGGCGAGTTGTGGTGGTGTTCGCCGCGATGAGCGTCGTGGCGTTCCACGGGTCCATGTAGACGTCGAAGGTCATCGGGTCCCCATCGGGGTCCGTGGCGGTCCATTCCAGGACGTGGCGGCCGGGAGCCCTCTCCACCAGCTGCCGGGAGATGTTGGCGACGGGAGGGGAGTTGAGATCGTAGGAGAAGGTCCGGAACGAGGGCGTGGAGTAACCGTGCTGCCCGTCCGCGTCGAAGGGGATGACGTACCAGTGGTACTGTGCGGCCTCCCTAAGGTCATGGAGGGTGGTCGTCGTGGCGGTCGTGCCACGTATCAGCGCCAGATCGCCCCGGACGTGGTCGACGATGTGCACGTCGTACATGACGGGAGTTGTACCCTCGAAGGACGGGGACCAAGTGATGGTCACACCCTCCTCGGACAACGTCTCACCCACCAGGTCGACCACGGGGACGCCAGAGCGGGCGATGGTGAAGGTCCACCTCTCCGACACCCCCTTCATGGAGTAGGGGTTGTCGCCCTCCACCCACCACGTGTACGTCTCGCCGGGCTCGAGGCCCGTGACCACCAGCACGGGTCCCGCGGGATCGTCCCATTTCCTCACGAGCCGTGTCACGGTGCCCTGGTGGTCGATCCACACATCGTAGAGCACCTGCTCGAAGTCCAGGTCCCTGCCGTACCATACCAGCTTGACGTCCGGGCCCGGCACCACCGCACCGTCGGCGGGGAGGAGCAGGTCGATCTCCACCGGGTACTCGATGTCCGTGGTGAATCCACGGGGTCCGTTGCGGCACCAGCCACGGATCTTCCCGTCGTTGGGTATCACCGTCCATATCAGGCGTGCGTTGTCGTCAGCGGCGTAATCGAAGCTGGTCCCCGTCGTCGTCCCGACCAGTTCCATGTGGTCCACGTCACGACCCATCCAAACCTCGTAGGTGAGGCTGTCGCCATCCCTGTCCTCGCTGTGCCAGGAGAATGTGGCAACGACGTCCCGGACGACCCCGTCCTCGATGGGCATCACCAGCTCGGTGTTGGGGACCCAGTTGGAGTGGGATACGATCACTGGATGGAAGGATGTGGCGGAATCCGAACCACCCCGCTGGTCGTCCACGTCCGCGTGGATGTAGTACCACCCGTTGGGTAGCCCCCTTGTGTCCCACAGGTAGGACTCTGGGAAGGTCACCCCCTTGCCGATAGGGGTCGAGCCGTTGGTCCGGTCCCTGTCGTTGTCGTAGTAGAAGTCCCCCAGCATCGGATCGCCGTTGGGGTCGTCGATGTCAAGTTCGATCAAGTAATCGTTTGTGGCCACGTCGTTGAGGCCGTTGGGTTCCTTGAAGCTGACGACGGGGGGGGCGTTGACGGGGTTGGTCACGGTGATGAACCCGGAGTCCGCGGATTCGAAGAACTCGACCGCCAGGTGCACGCCCAGGGCCCACACCTCCACGTGCAGAGAGTCCGTTCCCTCCCGGCGTCCGGAGACGTTCCAGTAGAAGCTCCTGAAGCCAGGCTCCATCGATATGAACGTCTGCTTGGATTCCTTGATACCCACGTATTCATCGGTGGCCGTGAGGATCAGATACCCTCGACGTATGGTCGTGTAGCCCAGACCCACGTTGCCGGTCAATCGCAATTGTACCTCCACCTGCTTCCTGTCCGTGCCGTTCAAGGTGCTGGGTACGGTGAAGCGGGTGATGTCCAGGTATGCATGGTAGACCCTGTCGTGAGCATAATGACAAGAATCGCAAATGGGCTCGCACTCGGCCGCATCCCCGTTGTCGAGAAGGGTCGTGGGAACGGCGGCGGCGAGGATCACGATGGCGACGATGAGGGCCTTGGCCCTCGATGACCGGACTAACATAGACTATCGACCTGTTGGAGGGAGGGTCCAGACTGGGGATGGAATAGAATGAGCCCCTTTTAAAGGTTGCCTGATTGTTAACCTGCTGGCTCCTGCATCTTTCCGGGGATGCCGGCCCTGACAGGGATGCCCGAGGAGATGTACCGCTCCTCAAGGGCCTCCCAGCGGTGGGAGGCCTAGTCCTGGTCCTCCTCGTCCTGCTCGGGATGGAAGATGGCCACCTTGCCGTCCCCGTCGGAGTCTGGGGTCCAGATCTTGACCTCCTCCTCGGGTTCCTCCTCCTTCTCGACCTCCGAGCCGATCCCGGAGAGGTCAGGTTCCACCTCGATGTAGTCCTTCACGGGCTCATCGCCCCTGCCATCGATCATTCTGTCCAGGACGTCCTCGACGGTGCCGCCCACAAGGGGGCGCACGTCCTCGCGTAGGTAGTCCCCCGCCCGCTCGGCACCGGACTTGAGCACATCCTCCACATCAACCACATCGTCGAGCAGCCTGTCGCCGAGGGTGATCTTGTCCTCGATGTCGATCATCTCCCCGTCCCTCAGGTTGAGAAGCAGCGACAGGTGCGGCGAGATGCCCATCTCGGTGCTCTTGAGCAGTTCGTTGGACCTTGATCTGAGCTTCAGTTCCTTTCCCTCGTTCCTCAAGACGACGTGGTGGCCAGGCTCGATGCCGGCCCGCTCGAAGTACGAGGGTGGCAGTTCCACCGTTCCACGGCCTATGGCCTTGTCAACGTAGACCTGACGCGAGTGGCAATCAGCTGGAACCACCCAAACCACCCGACCAGAATGACGCCCTTGTCCGGATTGCATCAGCGCGGGCGATGGCCGCATCGGTCATCGCCTGCGTAGGGACAGGGCTGCCATGCCGACGATGATGGCCAGGCCTGCGGCCAGGGCGCCGTATCCTGGCGCCTCGCCATCACCGTCGTCCCCATCGCCTCCTTCCACGATCGATATCGCGGCGAGACCGCCCACGGTGGCGTTCCAGTCGTCGTGCATCTCCGTCCCGGACATCGAGAGCGACCTGCCATCGGGGTCCAGGTGGGCATCCAGTCCCTCGGGCCATCCCGCGG
>JAUVRF010000290.1 GCA_030597775.1 Methanobacteriota archaeon
CAGTCGATGGTGGCGCACAGGTTGTCCGAGAAGTGGACGGTTATCTCCGTGCCGTCGAAGGAGGTGGGGTCAGGGCTGACCTTGGCCCCATAGATCTTCTCCTTGACCTCGGCTGGCAGCTTGAAGAATATCTCCAGGGTGGGCCGGGACCGTAGGTGGTCCGCGCCCCGGCTGGAGGTTGCGATGCCCAGGGCGAAGGCCTTCATGTACCGTACGTCGTGGGGGTCCGACGGGGGCAGGCCCTGCACCGTGAGGAGGTAGTCGCCATCGGGGTCGTTGAGGGTGGCCGCCGCGTGCCGCCCCTCGGCCAGCACGTCGCCGAAGCCCTCCCGGTCATTCATCATCTGAAGGAGCTGGGCGTACTGCTCGAAGTTACCGAACTCAAGCTCCATGCCGCCGGTGTCCTTCTTGGTGATGAGCCCCTTCTCGTAGAGCTCCGTCGCCCACGCCATGTAGGTGCCCGATGAGGAGATGTCAAGGCCCAGGTCGTTGCACAGGTTGTTCATCCTGATGACCTCGTCGGCGTTGTCAAGGCCGATGTTGGCTCCAACAAGGCCCAGGGCGGTGTACTCGGGTCCCTCGCCGCCCTGCACGTTCCGGTGGCGGCAGTGCACGATGCAGTCGGCGCAGGCTATCATCTTCTCCACGTGCTTCTCGATCTCGTCCGCGTCCAAGTTGGACGACCACTGGTTGAGCTGGCTGTTCTTGGTACGGATGGCGCCGAAGGCGTTGGACACCTCGTAGAGGAGGGGAGTGCCCACGGAGCCAAGGATGGGGGTGATCTTGGAGGACATGATGTAGTCCTTGAGCTCCTCGGTGTAACGGAGCAGGCCCTCGGGATCAGCTATCTCGATGCCGCCGGTGCCCCGGGCCACCACGGCCTTCAGGTTCTTGGAGCCCATCACTGCGCCCATACCGCCTCGACCGGCGGCGTTCTTTACGCCTGTTCGCACGCATGCAAAGCGGACCAGGTTCTCCCCGGCCACGCCGCAGACGGCGCTCTCCACATAGCCGAGGTCCTTCCGAAAGGCCTGCTGGACCTCCTGGGTGTCCAGTCCCCAGTATCCGTCCGCGGAGCGTATCTCGATGCTGCCGTCCTCGACGTACACGTACGAGGGTTCCGGTGCCCTGCCAGTGAGGATGAGGCGCGCGGAGGCCGCGTACCTTAGCTCGGGGGCGAAGAAGCCGCCGCAGTTCGCGTCGCCAACGACCTGGGACTCGGGGGACTTGGCCGATACGTTGAACCTGCCCGAGTTGGGGGCCAGGATGCCGGTCAGGAACCCGGTGCCGAAGATCAGCACGTTCTTGGGTCCCAACGGGTCGGCCCCGGGAGTGAGCATGTTTAGCAGGTAGTGCATGTTGAGGCCGCGACCTCCGTAGTAGGCCCGGCGCAGCTCGTCGCTTACGGTGATGTCCTTTACCGTCCCCTCGGTGAGGTCCACAACGGCCGTCTTCCGCTTTAACATATCCTCGCTCCTCCGCGTCTTAAGGGTACTGGTCCCGATGGGTGATGTGAATAAAAAGGATTTGGGATGCTTCAGCCACCCGACAGCGGCATGAACAGGAGGACCTCGTCCCCGTCCTTCAGGGGTTCGTCCAGGTCGTTCTCTCCCACGGGTCTGCCGCTGACCATGATGTTCAGGGTGAGGTCGATGTCCCCGTTGGCGTCGAGGGCGTGGTCCCTGAAGGCGGGATGTTCCTCGACCAGGGCACGGACGAGACCCTCCACCGTCTCGCCCTCGGGACGCTCCAGCTCCAGGTCGCCCGAGCCAAGGGCCTCCTTGAAGGGTCTCAGGGCCTTCACCGTTATCCTCAACGTTCTCGCCTCACGCACTTCTAGGTCGCACCGTATATTAAGGGATTCTGCCAAAGGTCAATCGAACAGGCCATCATCGCGTTGGTCCACCTTTCCTGGGATCCTGCGGGTGTACACCACCTTCACCAGGTCCTTGACGGATGGGTCCTCGAGGCAGATCGTGCAACCGTCCTCCTCCCAGTATGGGTCGTCCGGGCCCACGGGCTCCAGTTTGACCTCGAAGCCCAGGTCCTCGTACATCTCCACCATCTCTGAGAGGCGGGGTTCGCTCGCCACCATCCTTCGCTTCCAGCCCTCCTCCATCATCCTCACCTCAGAACAGGTCGTCCAGGTCGTCGCCCGCGTCATCCGCCGGAGCCTCCATCTCGTCATCCGAGGCTGGCTCGACCCTGACTGCACACACCTTCGTCTCCGGTATCTTGGCATCAGGGTCAAGGGCCGCGATGGTCAACCGGTTCGTGGGGGATTCCGAGAAGTGGAATGTCATGAAGATCGTCCCGGGAGGGGACCTCTCGGTCACCATGGCCTTGGCAGTCAGCGTTCCCCTGCGCGATGTCACACGCACGACCCCCCCATCGTCTATGCCGGACCTCCTTGCATCTATTGGATTGATCTCCACCAACTCCTCTCGCCGAAGTTCGTTGAGGCCCGAGACCTTTCTGGTCATGGTGCCCGTGGGGAAATGGTAAAGGCTCCTGCCCGTCGTGAGCACCAGGGGATACTCCGGGTCCGTGGGTTCGGCCACTTCCCTGTGGACGAGGGGAACGAAACGGGCCCTCCCGCTGGGAGTGGGGAAGGTGTCCACGTGCAGGATCGGCGTCCCGGGATAGCTGGGGTCGGGACAGGGCCACTGGATCCCGCGTGGGTCCTCGTCGAACCTCGCGTAGCTGATCCCCATGTACTGGGGAACGACCTTTGCTATCTCGTCCACCACATCGGATGGTGACACGAAGTCGAAGCCTTGGGCTCCCATTCTCCGGGCAATATCGCACAGGATCTCCCAATCCGCCCTCGCCTTGCCCACGGGTTCTATTGCCTTCCTTACCCGTTGCACCCGTCTCTCGGTGTTGGTGAAGGTGCCGTCCTTCTCCGCGAAGGATGCGGCGGGAAGGACTATGTGGGCCAGGTTCGAGGTGCCCGTCGGGAAGATCTCCTCCACGATGAGAAGGTCGAGGGCCTTGAGGGCCTCCTCGACACGGGATGCGTCGGGATCCGAGAGGAAGGGGTTCTCGCCGACGATCCACATGGCCTTGATGCGCCCCTCCAGGATGGCATCCCACATCTCGGTGAGGGGTATCCCGGGCTGCGCGGGGGGTTCGGTCCCCCACACCCTCTCGAAGCGTGCCCTCGCCTCGGGTATCTCCACGTTCGAGTAACCTGGAAGGAGATCTGGGAGGGCACCCATGTCGCCACCGCCCTGCACGTTGTTCTGGCCCCGCAGGGGTGCGACGCCGGCACCTGGCTTTCCTATGTTACCCGTTAGCAGCGCCAGGTCGGATACGGCCCTCACATTGTCGGTACCGTGGGCGTGCTGGGTGATACCCATGGCGTACATGATGATCGCCGCGTCGGCCTCGCCGATGAGCCTTGCCGCCTTCTTGACCTTGGTCCAAGGAACACCGGTCGCCTCCTCA
>JAUVRF010000207.1 GCA_030597775.1 Methanobacteriota archaeon
CCTTGTCCCAGCACATCGTTCCATTGAACCAAGCTGGCTCGTGGGTCGTGACGGTGATGTCATGGAAGATCGCGACCGGGGCCCGGTTCTCCACCAAGATGGTCACCGTGCTGGTCCCGAACGCGCCGCCGGTGTCGGTCACCGTCAGGGTCACCACGTAGGTACCGTCGTCGTTGAAGTTGTGCACAACGATCTCGCCCATGGAGCCGAACCCGTCGCCGAAGTCCCATGCGAAGGTGGCCACGTTGTCGTCCACGTCGGAAGAGGATGAGGCGTTGAACTCCACGTCCTCGTACGTCAACACGTAACCGATGCTCGCCCTTGCCACGGCCTGGGGTGCGGTGTTGCCCACGATGACCCTGACGGTGGCGTAGGAGATCGCACCGTCGTCGTCCACCAGCACGAGGGTGACGTTGTAGGAGCCGTTCTCCGAGTACGAATGGTCGACCACGGCCGCCGAGGCGGTCGTGCTGTCGCCGAAGATCCAGGTGTGGTCCGTGATGGCACCATCCACATCCTCGGACCCGGACGCGTCGAACCTGATGGAGTCCCCCCTGCTCACGAGGGTCCTGTTCACACGCATGTCGATCACGGGTGCCTGATTCAACACAGTCACGTAGATGGCCGTGCTGTTGGACTCCCCGTCATCGTCCCAGACGGTGAGGGCTATCCTGTACCTACCGTCGTCAGCGTAGCTCACGACGATGGGGGAACCCCAGAGCACTGTGCCGTTGTGAAGGGTCCATCGGAACTTGGTGACCTTGCCGTCGGTGTCCGTTGAGGATGCTCCCGAGATGGAGGTGGGGGTCACGGTATCGATGGTGACATCGGAGGCGATCGCGGTCGGGATACGATTGTAGATGCGCACGGTGATGGTCTTGCTGGCCAACCCACCGTCCTCGTCGGTTACCACAAGGGTCACGTTGTACGTCTTGCCGGGGGAGGGCTCTCCATCGATGTACGCATGGCTCACGTTGTAGCCCTCCTCGGTTTGACCATCGCCGAAGTACCAGAGGTAATTCGAGATTGTCCCATCGGGATCGGAGGAACCAGCGGCCGAGAAGCCTATCGCCAGGTGGGTGTTGGCGAATCCCATGTTCGAGGCAGCGCTGGCCACTGGAGGCAGGTTGACCGTCACATCCCTGGTCGCGGTGTTGTCGGTCTCGTCGGACTCGCTGACATCGGATCCCGAGTCGGCAGTGGCCTGCAGGGTGTGCTTGCCACCCGAGGCCCCGGCAAGGTCCCAAGTGAAGCTGATGTCAACGGAGGAGTTGGCAGTCAGGTTGTACGGGCCCATCGTCCCCAGGTCCACAGAGGCGGTGATGTCCCTCAACTTGACATAGAAGCCCGTTGCGTTGGTGTCCCCGCCATTGTGGACGGTGACGTCCACGATCGAGGTCGTACCCTTGGTGGGTTGCGTGGCCTCAGGGACGATGTCCGCCGTCTCCACGTACAGATTGGCGGCTGCATCGCCCTCCTGGGCGGCGATCACCACCGTTACCAGGAAGATGGCCACGGTCAAGAGCATCAAGACCATGACGCGAGATGCGAGGATGCGGTTTCGCGGTCCTCTCAACATCTAACTCTCCTCCTCGTCCCCCTTAACATAGAGGTCCACTTCCTTCTCATCGAGGACTATCTCCTCCTCGATCTCGACGGAGTGGGCCGGGATCTTCTTCACCACGCGAGGCTTGGGGGGCCCGTTCTCGCCGCCGTTGGTGCGGTTGCCGTTCCCGACCTCGGTGGCGACCTCCTTGATCGCCCTCTTCTGGACGACGGGACGGGGACGGACCTCCTTCTTCAGGCCCTCGGGGACCTGCTTGATCGCAACCTCGCTGCCCTCCTCGGAGCCATTGAAGGCCTCTGCCAGGGCTCCATCGGTCTCGGGGACCTCGGCGATCACATCGCCCCCCACACTCGCCTCTCCGGCATCGGGGGAATCGCCGTCCTTGCCCTCCTCGCCGATCTCCTCCAGGTCGCTGAATGTGGTGTTGCAGTAGGGACAGGCGGTGGCATCGGACTTGATCCATGATTCGCAGACGCTGCACTTGGCCACCTCCACCTCGAACTCGATGCCACACCTGGGGCATTCGGTGGCGGACTCGGGAACAAGGGTGCCGCACTCGCCGCACTCGACCATTCGGCCCTTGGACGAGAAGGCCCAGTAACCCAGCGTACCTGCGATCGCAACCACGACTATGACGATGATTATGATGCTGTACAAGAGGTAATCGTTGGACTCCTCCTCCTCCTCGGGAGGCTCGATGGCCACGATGGTCAGCTTGAACCTCTCGGAGGTCTCGATGCCCAGGTCCTCGTCCTTGGCGGTCACGAAGTAATCGTACTGCCCGTAGAACGAGGGTCCCACCCGGGGCGGGAACTCGAACACACCCAGGCCGTCTGCCTGGGTCTGGTAGATCTGGGAGTTCACGGGGTCCTCCACGAACACGCGGACGTTCGCGGCGGGGGCGCCCTGGGCGGTATTGTACTTGACCCAGCCCTTGATAACAAGCGTACTGCCCGCGGGGAAATCGACGATCTTGTTCGTCTGCAGCAGGATGAAGAGGGACGTCGGACCGGGGGCGGTGACATCGAGGGTCAGATGACGGCTAGCACCAGAGGGCACTCCCGCGTAATCGCCCGTCGGGGTCACGACGGCCTTGACGTAGTACACACCGTCTTCTATGGGCGCGGGTATGTCGAAGGAGAAGGTACCGTTCTCGGAGAGGACGGTGGTGTTGCTCCAGGTCGACCCGTTGGTCCACATCTGGATCTCCACGTCACCCATGCTCAGGGTGCTCCGTACGGTCGGGAATATCGCGGTGGCGGTGCCCGTCACGGTGAACTCGGTGCCAGCCACTATGGTGGTGTTGGCAATGAAGATCTCCACCGAGATGCTGGTCGGAGGGACCATGGGAACATCGAATCCCACCAACAGGGTCTTGGCCCGGTCGAGGTTCACGTAACGGACCACGGTCAGGGAGGTATCCTTCGGACCGCTTGCCATAACCATGTAGTTGCCCAGGAAGTACTCCCCATCGGGCCCCACGATGGAACCCAGTAGGGGGAACCGGACCTGACCGTCATCGTTGGTGACCCCCGAGGCCACCTTGGTCCCGTTGCTGGTGAAGCTGACCTCCACCTCGGAATCGGCGACGGGGTTCGCCAGCACGTCCTGGACCAGGACGTTCAGGTACCAGTAGACCATAACCGTGGCGTTGCCCAGTACGAAGGGCCGGGGGACCGCAGCATCGTACAGGTACACCTTCGAGTCCGTCCGATCGCTCCTTATCGGCACGTCGGACGAAGAGGAGTCCATGTACAAGGTCGCCACCGTCAGGTTGAGTGGCTCACTGGCGCTAACCCTGGACTCGGTTATGGTGAGTATGGTGGCGTCGACGGTCATCCGTTGGACCGTGATGGTGCTGCCGGTGACGTTCACGAAGGAGGCCACCAGGTACATCTCACCGACGTTGATGTCCAGGTCCTCGATGGACACGGCTGGTGAGTCCACGTACAGCTCGTCGGCGAAGATGCTCCCTCCTCCGAGCCGGACTATGGGACCCTCGATCACCAGGATGTCGCCATCCAGGGTGAAGCCGCTGTCCAATGATACCTGGCCACCGCGCAGTAGCAGTCGGGCCTCGATCTCGGCCCCATGACCGATCACCGTGGCGCCGTCCTCTGCTACGAGGGCGTTGACCGACAGGGATGATCCGGGACCCAACTCCAGGGTCGCGTCATCGTACAGATAGACGTTGATGGGCCTGTCGGAGGTGATGGTCGAACCGGAAAGGATGAGCTTCCCGTTGCCCTCGACAAGCACGTAGAAGTGGTGGTCCCTGTCCTGCAACACGCTGAGGACGGAACCGGAGACTGTGAGGGAGCCGCGAACGACGATGTTGCCGTCCTGCACGTAGTCGGCCACCAGGGTCATCGACTCGCCATTGGAGATCACCATGTCACCGGGCGTCGGGTCGATGAGGCTGCCGGGCTCCACCGGGGGTAGGACCACGGTGGCCCTCGGGTTGTTGGACGTCGCGTCCATGATCGGGTAGGGGGTGAGCAGTAGTGGCTCGCTACCGACCTTGCCGGAGAACGAGGCCCAGACGATGTAATTGCCGATGAAGTGGGACTCACCGTCGGACAGGACGTCTGACAGCACCTCCACGGAGGCCCTTCCGTCGGTGCCAACGGTGGCTGCCCCGACGACGGTGCCATTGATGAAATGCCTTATCTCGATGTCCGCCTCGGGTATCACCATGGTGGACTCGTCCACGACACTGTTCTCGACGGTCACGGCCGTCGCGCCGGTCAGAACGACATTCGCGGCCAGCTCGGCACCCGAGGTCAGCAGGAGGGAGGTGCCAGCCTCGAGGAACACGAGAAGGTCGTAGTCGGAATGAACGACC
>JAUVRF010000311.1 GCA_030597775.1 Methanobacteriota archaeon
GCGTGGAACTACGGGTTCTGGTACTTCTCGGCCAGCTGCCTGGCCTTCGGCCGTGACCGGGCAAGGCCGCCCCACATCATCACCAGCATCGGGCGGACCGTGTGGCAGCTGGACCTCATGCGAAGACTGGGGACCACGGTGTTCTTCGCGACCCAGTCGTACGTTCTGTACGTCGGAGAGAAGGCCCGGGAGCTGGGCATCGACCCCTCCGAGGAGCTCTCGGTGCACAGCGTGGTCGGTGGCGGGGAGCCAGGTCTGCTCGCCATCGAGGGCTTCAGGGAACGGTTGCAGCGAGCATGGGGGCCCCGGGTGGACGCCTTCGAGAGCGCGGGAGCCTCGGAGATGGGTTACCTGGGCCAGGAGTGCTGGGCGCACCAGGGGCTCCACGTCCCCGAGGACTACCTTCTGGTTGAGATCATCGACCCCGCCTCGGGCGAGCCTGTGGGACCCGGCGAGTATGGGGAGATGTGCATAACCCACCTCCGGCGGGAGGCTATGCCCCTCATCAGGTACTGCATCGGCGACGTGACGTCGTACGAGGACGAGATGTGCGGTTGCGGTCGCACCCACATGCGGCTGCAGGGGATCGTCGGCAGGACGGACGACATGATCAAGGTGAAGGGCCTCAAGTTCTTCCCGTCCCAGGTCGAGTCCGTGGTTGCGTGCACGGATGGATGCACCGGAGAGTTCCTGATCGTGGTGGACAAGGACCAGTCGGAGGTGCTGGACACCTTCACCGTGAGGGTGGAGGCCGACTGCGGTCCCCACGACGACGTGGCCGCATGCCTTGAGCGGGACATCCGGGCCCTGGTGGGCATCCGGCCCGATGTGGAGGTGTTGGAGCCCGGTACGCTGGTCCGCTCTCCCCACAAGGCCGTCAGGCTCCTGGACCTGCGCAAGGATGGGGCCGAGGAGCAGCACGATAAGAAGCTGGCCTACGCCAAGCGCCTCGATTGAGCCTTCAGGCCGCGGCCGGTCTTCCCCGGAACAACTTGAGTAGTGGCCCCGTTGTGAAGACGACGACCACTATCACGCTCATACCTCCGACCAGGTAGGCGATGTTGTAGTTCCAGATCTCGGCGAAGACGGCGCTGAGCATGAGGCCAGCCGCAAATCCAACGCTTCCCAACGCGTTGAATATGCCCATGGCCCGACCGTAGGTCTCCGGGCGGGAGAGGGCGCCCACCAGCACGAGGGAGGCCGGAAGCATGGCGGCGGCAAGGGCACCGAGCAGCACCATCGCCACCGCGATCGGCACGGGCTGCAGATGTGTGATCAGTATCATGATGACACCGTACATCGCAGAACCCAGGAGAATGAAGGGCAGCGGCCCCCACTTGTCCGTGAGGCGGCCGAAGGGGTACTGGAGCAGCGCGAAGGGGAGGAAGAAGATGCCTAGATACATTCCCCTCATGCCCGCCTCGAAATCGAACGTCTCGTCCAAGAATACCGGGAAAAGGGTGATGAAGAACCCCGCGGTGAACCGTTCCACGAAGCCATATGCGCTGGGTATCCAGAGGTCCTTCTCCTCCCTGAGCGGGGTCGTGGCCTTCACCTTCACCCTTCGGGAGGTCGGCTCCTTGAGGAACAGCAGGGCCAGGACGAAGGCCGCGATGAACACCACGAAGGCGATGTAGAAGGGACCGGCGATCATCCATCGCTCACCCATGATACCGCCGATGGGGGCTCCCAGGGCCATGCCCATCATCATTCCGGCGCCCAACACGCCCATGGTCCTGCCCCGGTTCTCGGCACCGGCCCAGTCGAGGGCCATGGTCATGGCGAGGGACCAGGCGGCGACCGTGAAGGCGCCCTGGACGAAGCGAACGCCCACCAGGACCCAGTAGTTGTCGATGGAAGGCATCAGGATGAAAAGGATCGAGGACGCACCAAGACCCATGATGACGTAGGGTACCCGCTTACCCGTCCTGTCGCTGATGATACCCCAGATCGGTGCGAAGATGATGTACGCTATCATCTCGGCCGAGGTGAAGATCCCGATGGATACGTCGGAACCACCAAAGCGGTCCTTCACGAACTCGGGAAGTATGGGCGAGACCATCGTCAGGTTGACCATGGCCATGAAGACGATGGCTGCAAGCCGCAGTACCTGATTGCGGGACGAATCGGTCAACGTTCGGCCCCCAGAGAGCATCCGATAGATGTAATTTCCGTGTCGATGCCCGGCGCCCCCTTCAAGGGATGACGATCGATCTTATCAGGCTCGCGTCGCCCTTGTCAAGGAAGGCCAGGCCCTCGTTTATCTCCTCGAGGGGATAGCTGTGGGTCACCAGCTCCTTGACGTTGATCTTGCCGGATTTGATGAGGTTGAGCAGCACGGGAAAGTCCTGGAGCCCGCAGCCCAGGGAGCCCTTCATCTCGATCTCGCGGAACATCATGCGTCCGGCGTTGATTGTGATGTCCTTGTGGGTGTAGCCCACCACGATGACGCGGCCCCCCCAGCGGACTGCGTTGTAGGCGGCCTCGATGGTCGGTGGGTAGCCTATGACCTCCATGGCCACGTCGGCACCCCCGCCGGTCATCTTGCGAATGACCTTGGCCACGTTCTCGTGCTCGTTGGCGTTGAGGGTGGCGGTCGCGCCCAGTTTCTTGGCGAACTCCAACTTCTGGTCGAAGATGTCCACGGCGATCACGTTGCCCCCGGCAATGGCCGCCATCTGGACTGTGGAGAGGCCCACCCCGCCGCATCCGAAGACCACCACGTTCTCACCGGGCTTGATCTTGGCCCGGTTCACCACCGCATGGTACGGGGTGGAGATGGCGTCGGAGATGATGGCACCCTCCTGTATCGGGATCTCCTCGGGAAGGTGGAAGATGTCGCTGGCGGGCACGGTGATGTACTCGGCGAAGCCCCCGTCCCGGTGGTTGCCCACCATGATCTGCTTGGTGCAGATGGTCCCGCGTCCGGTGCGGCAGAAGGTGCACTGGCCGCAGGCGAACACGGGCGGGATGAGCACCCGGTCGCCCTCCTTGAAGGCCTCGACCCCACCGCCCAGGCCGTCTACGGTCCCGGAGATCTCGTGGCCGAGGATGATGGGTGGTTTCTTGAACGTGGGTGTGCCGTGCAGGTAATGCAGGTCGGTGCGGCACAGTCCGCAGGCGGCCACCTTGACCAGCACCTCGCCCGCTGCGGGCTCGGGAGTGGGCACCTCCTCTATCTTGAGCGGTTGTCCAGCCTCGTAGAAAACAGCTGCCTTCATCTTACTTCCCCCAGGGCCGTTTGGGATGGCGGAGGTCGATATATAACGTTTGGGACAATCTCATGGAAAGATACGTAGGCGGAAATCGATAAATACCAGAGCGGTAAATAAAAATCTGGATGTGGATTGGATGGGAC
>JAUVRF010000150.1 GCA_030597775.1 Methanobacteriota archaeon
ACCTGCTCATCGACCATGGCAGGGCCGTGTGCAAGGCAAGGAAGCCAGGTTGCCCTGAATGCCCTGTTGAGGACATCTGCCCCAGGGTGGGTGTGAGATGACCGACGTTGACAATGATTCGAACAATGTTGGATAAATTATATATCAGTGCCATCCGTAGTGTTCGACGTGCCAGCCCCCTCCCCCCTTCCAGCCCGAAGGTTGATTGCCATAGTCGTGGCGCTCACGATGCTGGCACCGAGCGCCGCGGTGTTGGCCGAGGACGGGGAGGATGCTGGCCGAGCCACCAGCTTCTACATCGAGCCTGGCCTCGAGTACGTCGCCATCGCCCCGGCACACCTGGCACGGTACCTGGGTCCTCTGATCGAGTGGAAGATGGACCGGGGCGTGCCCGCCCAGATATTCGACCTGTCCACCATCCTGTCGGTGTACGGCGGCCGCGACGACGCCGAGCGGTTGCACAACTTCCTCCAGGACCTCTACTACAACCAGACCGAGGGAACTCCCCGGTGGCTCCTGCTCGCCGGCGACCCCGACCTGGTGCCCCTCCGGTACCTCTGGGCCGACCGGGACCATTCCGGGGACACCCAGCAGGAGCGGAACCTCTACGTTGGCGACACCTACTACACTGGCCTCGGCTCGGACTGGGACACGGACGGTGACGGCGTGTTCGGCGAGCCCGGTGAGGAGGACCTCACCCCCGAACTGTACGTCGGTCGCATCTCTGCCTCCCTGCCCGAGGAGCTGAAGAACGCGGTGACCAAGAACCTTGCCTACGAGCTGGACCCACCCGGAGGCGACTGGTACGAGAACGCCTTCCTGGCTGGGGCGCTCATGGACGAGCCGAACCTGCTCGACAATCCATTCACCCTGCCCGGGAGGTCCGGTTACAGCGACGAGGGCTTCGACCCCCACACCGACAACGCGTACGAGGTGACCCAGAAGGTAAGGGCCGTCCTGGGCGAGGGTTACGACATCATCGAGCTGGCCGACTACCCCTTCTTCGAGGGCTGCAGGTACACCGCGGAGAACGACACCCTGAACCGCATGAGCTCGACCGCAGCCTGGAACAGGGGTAATGCCTTCGCGTTCTGGGCCAGCCATGGTTACGAGGCCTTCGGGGGCCTTGCCGAGTACGACGGGTCCGGCACCTCTAACATGTTCGAGTCCGCGCGGCCCTTCATCGTCCCCGAGGACACGATAGTGAACAACACCCGCTCGATGCTGCCCCTGGTCTACATAAGCTCCTGCTACTCCGGACAGTACGACAAGGAGGACGCCACCAACTTCGAGAGGATGATCACCTCCCCGGAGGGGGGTGCGATCGCCCTCGTGGCAGGGGACGGCGACACCTTCAGACTGGAGAACATATCCTACGAGAGCTTCGGCAACTGGTGGCTGTCCGAGCGCTTCTGGCAACTGGTGGTGGACGAGGGACTGGTACGACCCGGCGAGGCCCTGGGACAGCTGAAGGCCGAGTACCACGATTACTACCTCACCGAGGGCCCCCCCGCCTCGGACCGCATCAACATGGACTACTTCTATGCCAACCTCTACTCGTACAACCTGCTGGGAGACCCGGAGGTCCCCGTGTGGGTGGGCACCCCCCAGCGGCTCGAGATGGAGGTGCTTCGCGGGGCGGTCTTCAACTCGCCGCGTTTCAACGTGCGGGTCACCGACGAGGTGACGGGCGAGCCCGTGGAGGGCGCGACCGTCCATGCCAGGGGAGCCGGTCTGAAGGGTACGTTGGCTGTCACCACGGGTCCCGATGGCATCGCCTCCGTGGCTCCCGGCCCATCCGTTCTGGGCGAGGAGCTCAGGCTTGCCGTGACCAAGGCCAACAGCGTCCCCGACCGCCAGGTGCTGACCGTGGGCACGGGGGTCTTCGATGTCCACATCACCGACAGCGACCTGGAAGGGCCATCCAGCGTGGACCACCTTGGTCAGGTGATCGAGTTCCAGGCCACCGTGGCCAACACCGGCGACTTCACCCTTTCATCCGTGACCGTCAGGTTCAACTCCGGCGATGCCAACGCCCCCGACGGCGAGGGTGTGGAAGCCAGGCTCCTGACCAAGGTGATCACCCTCGAACTGGGCGAGATCACGACCCTCTCCTTCAGGCATCGATACACGGGTCCGGGACAGTACGATGTGACCGTCCGGGTGGACCCGGAGGATGCGATATCCGAGGCGAGCGAGCTGGACAACGAGGCCATCCATCACCTGGAGCTGCTGGCCCTCCCCCAGCTTCCCGTTTCCGTCGGTCCGATCCAGGTGACGGCCGACCGGGTGCTAGATCCCCCCCTGGACCTCAATGGTCTGGTGGAGCTTCCGAACGGTGGGGAGCACACGTTGACCTTCCTGCTCGGGGATGTGAGCGAGGGAGTGGTGGCGTGGATCGATGGTGCGGGCATGCTGTTCATCCGTCCGGATGCCGATAGCTCTGGCACCGGAACGGTCGAGGTCATGATGTACCGCGAGGGGGTCATGGTCGACAGTACCACGGTGGACCTGGTGGTGGAGGGCGTGAACTCTCCACCCGTTATCGCGCCCATCGATGACCAGGATGTCGCGGTGGGTGGTACCCTTGAGGTTGTTCTGAACGCCTCCGATCCCGACGGGGACACTCTGCAGCTCAGCACCTCCCTCGAGGGAGCCACCATCGAGGACGGCAGGCTGCTGTGGACCCCGGTCGCTGGTGACGAGGGCGATCTCTTCCCGACGGTCACCGCGAATGACATGAATGGCGGAATGACCGAGGTGAGGTTCCGATTGACCATCTTCGGCGAGAACTCGGTGCCGTTTCTCCTGGGTTTCGACGACAAGATGTCGGTCGAGGAGGGGGAGGAGGTGCAGGTCGTGGTCAGCGCGGTGGACGCTGACGGGGACATCCTGACCTACTATCTTGCCTCCCCCGATGAAGGCTTCTCGATAGACCCGATCTCAGGTCTCGTCAGCTTCGATGCGATGGATGTCGAACCAGGCAAATACACTGCCATCGTCGTCGTGAGCGACGGGATGGCCTCCGCGCAACACACGGTAGGGGTCGCGGTCGAGGGTTCGGGGGCCGTGCCGACCCTTCTCCTCCTGCTCGCGGGCGTCGTCATGGTGGCCGTCGTGGCCGCCGTTCTCATGACGAGAAGGTGACGGACCGTGGCCGTCTGTGGCCGTCCCGTTATCCCATGACCCTCTTCTCCAGCTGGGCGTAGGCCTCGTCGTCGAGACCGACCAGGGGGAAGAACACGACCGGGTCCCTGTTCCTGTCGAGCGGTAGGTCCGGTACCTCGGGTCCCCTGACCCCCGACACAATGGCCATGGACCTGGACCTGCCCATCTCCCTGTAGAGGACCGGCCAGTCCCAGTCCTCGACGGGAAGTGTCCGGACCTGTAGTAGGGGGTCCCACTGGAGCAGCGCATGCGCCAGGTCGCCCGCGGCCTCGTCCTCCTCTGGTACCAGGGGAACGGCGGCGCAACCGCGACGCATGAGCAACCATCCCGCCACCACGTCGGTCCGTTCCCGTATGGGGACGAGGACCTTGCCCTGGCTCCCGGGCGGCAGGCCTCCCACACCGGGCACCCGCTGGTGATAGATGTACGCCACGGGACCGCGGACCTCCACCTCAACCACCCCGTCCGGGTTCGAGAGGTTCACGGTGAGGTCGCCGGAGAAGGCCTTCCAGACGGCGGAGCCCGCCTCCTTGGCCAGCTCCATGCTGGTGAAGGTGTGGCTCCCCGTACGCCGGGCCCGGATCGCGAAGGACGTTCCTGGCTCGAGCACGTGCCTCGAGTAGGCCGCCACCTCCCCGGCCAGGTCGTCCATCGACACCACCTTGACGCGGGCGGCCTGGGACACAGAGACCACACCGAAGACCCGTGCCAACCGATGGGTGGCGCCGGGCAGGTCGGAGCTGTAGACAAAGAGGTGTCCTCCGTCGTCCTCGATCACGCAGTCCAGGTCGTACGCCTGGAACGCATCGATGATGAAATCCTTCAGCTTGGCCGTGAAGCGGGCCCTGACCCTGCGTGACTTCAGAGCCAGCTCGCCGTATCGGACGAGTATGCAATCATGATGGGGACCATCCGTGGATGTCACGCTGACCCCGTAGGCCCCGGGCTGTAAAAAGGTTGTGCCCGCGCCGGGGTTTGGGCCCACATCCGGTGGTGGACGCCAAGGTCGATCCAGGGAGTAACCCAAGGACGCTCTCAGCACCGTGACTCCCCGGACACCGAGAGTATACGGTTAGGCTGTTCCCTTCCGGGCCTGACCCAGTCCCCGTATCAGAGGAAAGAGGCCCGCCCTCCGGCTGGCCCCTTGACCACCTTCGGCCCCGAGGACGTTGCTTCATAGGTTGTCCAAGGCTCCAAGGACCTCCTGGATGCGCCGCCCACCGGCATTCGCACGACCATATAGACGATTTGACCTCCCGAAGGAGAGGGTACGCCTAGTTCCCCGTGCTAGTGAGTTTGCCCCCCCGACGCGGGGGAGTCGATATGGACTCAGCGGGATTTGAACCCGCGGCCTCAGCCTTGCGAAGGCTGCGATCTTCCAGGCTGATCTATGAGCCCACGGTGCAGGCCCGTTAAGGCTAGAGGCTGTATATAACAATTCTGTCACGATACTTGACGCGAGCGAGGGATGCCAGCACGATTCAGGCGAGGGCCTCTGCCCGCTCCTTGAGGGCCTCGTTCATCTCGGCGAATCCGTTCCGGGTGTCGTCCCCTATCGACCGGAGTATCAGGCCGGACAGCACGCCCTTGAACTCCTCCCTCTGGACGAACCGGGTCTGGCCATGTGGCAACTCGTCTATCTCGAAGATGTGCTCGCCGTCGAAGAGGCCTGGCACACCAAGGTGGCCGAGCCACCTGATCTCCCTTCCGTGATCGACCTTGACCAGCCTGGGCTTGAAGGTCATGCCCCTTCCCTCGGGCGGTTTCAGGTGGACGCGTATCTTCTCGCCAGCCTCCAGCTCCCCCGAGATCTCGGTTATGAACGGGTTCCATTTTGGCATCTCCTCCCAGTCGGTCAGGACCTCCCACACCCTCTCGGGTGGTGCCTCGATCAGGATCTCCGTCCGCAGTTCCCTTGCCATGAATGAGCCCTCCTAGGGATGGAGTGGACGCTATCATTAATAGCACTAACCCCGGAATCGAGTAACTACTCAAAAATCGCTAGGCATCTGTGGCCTTTCTAGCCAGTCTAAGAAGGTCCCTTTCGGACCAGACGGCCAGACCCGCGGTCACGATGAGGGTCAGGAAGACCAACGGGTACTGGGATAAGTACGAGCTAGCTCCCTCGTTCGGTATGAGATCGAAGAAATATGCGAAGTAGAACAGTATGGCCCCAAGACCAACGATGCGGCAGATGTTCCTGAGTCCCATCCTCGTGCGGTACTTGTCCTCCATCCCGGCAAAGGAGACTCTCTGGTCCTCTGG
>JAUVRF010000058.1 GCA_030597775.1 Methanobacteriota archaeon
ATGGCATTCTCATCGTCGGGGTAGTAGCTCGCGAGGTGGCGCCCCCCCCGGAAGCCGCGGCGGTTGCAGAACTCCCGGGCGCGCAGATTGGAGACACGCACCTCCAGCACCACGCTCGTCAGTCCCTCCCGGGCGCATTGCTTCAAGAATGCCCGGAGCAAGGCGCTCCCTATGCCGAATTCCCTCCGTTCGGTCTCGACCGCCATGACCAGGATCCGACCCTGGGTGGCGGACCGGCGCATCGAGAGGAGCACGCCAGCCACGCGGCCGCCCTCCATGTCGATTATCTGGCCCTCGGGCCAGGCCTGGTATATCGAGAGATACATGTCCTCCGAGAATATCTGTTCGAAGATGTCCGTCACCAGGGTCATCACGGGGCCGAGATGCTCTGGTTCCAAGAGACGCAGGACCACACCGGTGGAAACCCATCGGCGGGATTTAACCCTTGCGCGGCAGGATCCCGTGGGTCTCCATTTGGTGAACGATTGAGCTTCGTTTATTAATCGCCATTACACTCGAAGGGACACTAAGGACACCCCTGGTGATAACATGGAACAGAGATTCTTCCTTTGCAAGAAATGCGGCGAGTGGTTCGAGGCCCCGCCATTGATGGCCTACCAGGCTGTCGGGTTGTCCAAGATGGAGAAATGCCCCCATTGTAGCAGGTGGGCCATCTATCAGCATGCCGAGGCCAGGGCCGCACCAGCGTCCGCGCACGCCGCACACGCCGCATACGGCTGAGGCCACCAACCCGCACAGGAACGGAATGGCACCATCGCACCCACCCTTGAGCGGAGCGGGTCCTTCCCGTCGCGTAAACCTTGAATAGTGGACAAGCCTTAGGTCCATCAATGGCTCCCACAGAGGAGATGGGTTTCAAGTTCATCCAGCAGATACAACAGAAGGAGAGCCGCGGCCAAAACCTGACCAAGCTGCCCGCGGACTTCTTCGGAGCCCTTTCCGAGCACATCGCCCGCCTGCGACAGCTGGCGCGTGACGAGACGGCCCGTGACCCCATGTCCACCACCGCCACCCTTGTCCAGAACGAGCTCAAGAACACCCTCAGGCTGGCCCAGGACATCGTGTCCCTGCGCCTACGCAAGATGGCCAACCGGGCTGTGGACGCCCTCGAGGGAGGCAAGGTGGACCTCAGGAGCCTGACCCCCGGCGAGAAGGACCTGTACGAACAACTGGCCAGGTTCATGGCGGCTGCCAAGGGCCAGCTGGCCCCGAAGGACGGTGCGATCTCCATCCCCGCACCCCCGCCGGTGATCGTGCAGCCCGACGACGTTCCCGAACCCCATATGGGGGCCCCACCGGCCACGGCAGCGGCCCCCGAGCCCCCTGGAGCGGGACCCCCATCCGCCGATGCGGGGGGACCCGATATCCTCATCCACGTTCTCAAGGACACCCCTTCCTTCGCCGGCGAGGGAGGCAGGACCTACTCCCTCAAGAAGGGTGATATCGTGACCCTGTCCCAGAATCTGGCAGATGTGCTGTTGTCCCGGGGCATGGCCGAAGAGGTCAAGGCAGGGCAGTGAGCGAGGGCGGTTGCCCCCTCACCCTTGTCTCTCCACGCCTACCCATTCCGTGTACGACTCCATGACCGCCCATATCGAGCCAGGGCTCCCGGGTCCGTTGGCGAAGGCGGCCGCCTCCCTCCTCATGGGGTCGACAACGACCGCCACCTGGTGGGTATGTGGAAAACCCCCCTCCTGGGTCTTCTTGTCCTTGTCGGAGAGGAAGCATCCCAGGTCCAGGTGGGTGTGGTACCTTCCCACGATGACGTCTGGGTATTCCAGGTCACTCAGGGCATGGGCCACCTTCATGAGGCCCTCCAGCTTGAACTTCACCGCGACCGGGCTCGCCTCCAAGGACCCCGTGAGCAGGTCCATGGCGACGGCGTAGGGATCTTCCTCGTCGTCCATGGCCCAGTCGCCCAGGAGCAGGCCCATGTCCTCGCGCCTTCTGATGGCCCCCTCCCGCGATCGACGGTCAATGTCGTCCACCACCTTCTCGGCGAGGTAGAGGCGAGGCTTGCTCTCCTCGATGTTGCCCACAACACCATGGTGGGCGATCTCCCATGGGAGGGGTCCACCCACGGGTCTCGGCGCCCTCCCCACTGGACGGGTCCACGTCCTCACTATCCTGACGGGCATGACGCTACTCCCCTATACCTCTCCAATGATCCGCACCTTGGGCTCAGGACGCTTGGGAAGGGGGCCCGGCCGGAAGCTGTGCTCCCTGAAGTACAGGGCCGCTTCCTTGCACGAGCACGTGCCATAGGGGTCGTTGGCGTTGGGGTTGGCTAGTAGTGATCCTATGCCGATCAGGAACCTGAACAGGTTGTCCTGGGCCGTCCATCGGTCCAAGAGCTTCGTGCACACGTACCCACCGTCGAAGGGTTCCATGATGTTGGGATGGAAGATCTCCGACTGCCATTCGATGATGGGTTTCTGGTACGGGTATTCCCGGGTTATCGTCACCCGCATCTTGTGGGTGTACTTGGTGGTCACGCGATCGCCGCGCTTGACCGGTCCGGGGGAATCCTTGAGTATGATGTCGATGACGGAGGGCCAATCGGAGAAGGTCCGGTCCTTCACGATGACGGAATGGTCCGTCTTGCGCATGACCTGTGCGATCTCGTTCTGCACTCTCTTCCTCAGCACCGCTTCTGGCAGTTTTGGCATGGCCTAGGTACCTCCTAACGACTTGCCGCAATTCGGGCACTCTGTGAGCTGTTCGGCGCAATCATAGTGGAAGGTGGCGCCGCAGGAGCACGCCCTGGGGGATTCTTGGGTCCCGATCTTGCCCTGGCAGATCGTGCACGTGAGCTCCTTTCGGAGGAACTGGGCACCGGGCTCGAACTCCTCCCCGTCCTCTGGCTCCTCCTCGTCCGCCAGAAGCCATCGTACGTCGTGGAACTCGTAGGGGTTGTCGTCGTACTCCCGCTCGCAACGGATCCAGATCCGCACCATTATCTCGCCGGACTTGAGGGGCTTGATGCGGATGGGGAGCTTCTTCACCTTTCCGTTCCCGCGGAGCAGGTTGATCTCCGCAAGACCGTCCACGTCCAGGTTGCCGGTCATCTCGATGTTGGTCCGAAGGGCGCGGGCCAAACCGTCGTTCCGCACCATCAGGTTGGCGTTCGTCCACTTGTCGAGCACCAGGGCGGATTCCAATTCCATGGCCGCATCCAGCTGCGGGTAGAACGAGTCAACGAGCTGGGTTGCGATCGCTTTCGCCTCCTCGGCGAGTACCAGGGCCCGGTTCACGTCCTCGGACCGGGAGGACAGCGCCTCGTCGAACTTGACCTGGGCATCCCCGACATCCATGCCGAAGCCCTTGGCCGCCCCGATGAGGGACTCGGCCTGGAAGGTGATGTCGATGATGTCCCGGAAGGAGGTCTTGGCAGTGTCCGCCTCCTTGATGGACTGGTCCGCATAGTCGTACGCACCGTCGATGTCCCCGGCCTCCAGCGCCTCCCGGGCCATGCCCAGCAGGTCGGCGGCGAGCTTGGCGGACGCACCCATGCGCTCGATGGTGTTGAGGTTGCTGTCGGCGGTGGATATGGTCTCCTTCACACGGGTCTCGTAGGACCTGGCGGCATCCTGCATGGCGAGGGTCGTGAGTTCCATGACCCTTTCGTAATCGTGTTCGTCCATGGCGTCCTCTGCAGCCTCCTGCATGTCCATGGACTCGCTCAACTTGGCGCGGGCCCGGGTCGCCCGCTCTATCAGCTCCATCAGGTTCGAGAGGGAGTTCTGTGCCTCCAGGTGCTGGTCTATCAGCTTGTTCACCAGTTCGGTGCACTTGCGGGCCTCCTCCTGACCCTCAAGGAACCTGCCCTCCTCCAGATGGGTCTTGGCGTCCTTGTAGTGCTCCTTGGGTCCGGTAAGGTCGATACCGACCTCGCGAGCGCGTTCCAGGTCCTCGTCGGCGGAGCCGATGTACTTGGCGACCTCTGACTGCAGCCGGTCCGTCAAGATCGCATCGGCCTGCTTCGCGGCGTCCGCCGCGGACTCGTACTCTCCCTCCTCGAGGGCGTCCCCCGAGGTCATCAACAGCTCGCGGATGTCCTCCATCTCGATCTCGAAGGGCACCGACTCGACCGCTTTCTTGGCGGCCTGCAGCAGGGAGTTGGAATGGGCCTGCTGAAGGGACCGGGCCTCCTGCCTGGCGTTGATGGCCAGGTTCTGGGCCTCCTCCAGGTTGTTATCGGCCAGCTCCTCCCGGGACTGGGAGGCCATGTCCTCTGAGGTGGACATGTTCGCACCCATCCCGTCACCGCGCTTGTTCTCCAGGTCGGTCTCGGTGAGGATCTCGTCTATTATCTGGACCTGTATGACCCGGGCATTGGCCATGGCGGCGTTCGCGTTGGCCATGGCGGAGAGGTAGTCCTTCCTGGACAGGGCGTCCTCCGCCTCCACGTAGTGCTCGGAGGAGGTCTCTATGTCCGCGCTCACGTCCAGGTTGACCAGCAGTTCCTTGGCCTCATTGAGGGTGCTGCGGACCAGGTCGGTGAACAGCTCCTCGAACACGCTGAAGGACGCGTGGGCCGATTCGAGTGAGGCGCCGTAGGTCTTCAGACTGAGGAGATGGTGGGCCTCCTGGAGGTGTTCGGGGGCCGTGCCAGCGTCCAGTTCCCGCTCGTTGGCGATGATCGACATCTCGTCGCAGGTCTTGATGATGCCCTCGACCAGCTCCTTCTGGGCCTCGTCCACATCCTTGGCCAAGGCATCGAGGGCCTCCTTCGCCTCCATGAAATCGCCCTTGGTCCGGTGACGTTCTGCCTTGTCCACCCGGTGGTCCAGGTCCTCGGTGTCGACGCCCAGCCCGCCCGCCTCCTCCATCAGACGACGGATCTCCTCGATGATGTTCCCGATGTAAGCGTTGGAGATCTGGTCCGCCCCGGCGATGACGGTGGCGCTTAGCTCGTTGGAGTGATAGTAATCGTGGGCGGCGAACATGTCCTGGCTCTGGTTTAGGTTCTGGACCACCTCGGCGTCGTCGGCACCGACGGACTTCATGACCTCGAAGGCCTCCTTGGCCTCTTCCAGGGTGATCCTCGCCTTGTCCTCCATGAAGGACCTGACGGGTTCGCGCACGTCCTCCACGATCACCGCTGCCTTGGCGTAGTCGCCGGACTCGAGCTCGTCCCGGGCCTCCTCCAGCCTGGCTGCGAGGGCCTCGGTGTCCAGGTCCATGACTTCCATGAGACGGATGTCGTCCTGGACCTGTTCGATCTGGGACTGCACCGCGCCATGCATCTTGGTTGTGATGGCCGTCTGTGCGAGCCTGCTCTGCTTGATGGCGTCCTTGATGTGTCGGTCCTCGAGGGACTTGGTTATGGTCGAATGGAGGGCCTCCACCTCGGTGGGATCCGCCAGGATCTTGCGGGCCAGCACCAGCTGGGTCTCGACCTTCGCCTCCTCCTCCCGAGCTTCTGCGAGATCGATCTCGGCGCGATTCGACGCGGACAGCGCCTGGTGGGCGAAGGTCAGGGCGTAACCGAAGTCGTCATCGGCCAGTGACCGTTGGCCCCGCTTGACGCGGTCGGCGATGGTCTCTCCGTTGGCCCCAGCCTCGTGGACCTCCTCGACCCGCTGCTCTGCCTCCCGCAGCGTCGTCCGGGCCGATTCCTCGATGGCCTCGAGAGCCTTGTCGTAGGAGTAGTTGATGGCCTCGAGCGCGGAGGAGAACTCGTTGCTGTCTATCAGATGCAGCCCTCGCTCCATCTCGGCCTTGGCCTCGTCCACTGGAACGCCCATGCCGTCGGCCCATGCCACGATGTTCCTGGTGTCACCGAGGACGGTCACACCCTCCTCCAGGCTCCGGGACTCCGTCTCGATGGACTCGCGGGCCCTGATGACGAAGTTGTAGCTTCGTATGAAGTCGCCCTCGAGGAAGTAGTCAATGGAGGTGTCAAGGGTCTCCTTGGGCTGCTTGGGTATGCGGGCGGTCTCCAAGAAGCGGTCGAACAGGTCGGTGACCTCCCCGATGTAGACCTCCATCATGTTCCGCTCGTCGTTGCTCAGGCGCTCCAGCAGGGACTCGCCCCACGGGATGGCCTGAACGTAGTCCTTGTCGTCATAGAATTGCCTGAAGCGCTGGGTGTCCGATTCGTAGATGTCCATGTCGACCCCGAGGGTCTCGGCGTTCTCCAGCTCCTCGAACACCAACCGGTAGATGCCCTCGGTGCGATCGTGGAGGGCCCTGCGCTGCTCCAGGTGGGCCAGGGCAACGTCGACGGTATCCTGGACCTCGATGTAGTTGGACTCCTCGAGGTCGGTGGATGCGAGCGCCACCAGGGCCATGCCCTTCTCGAACTCGATCCCCTCCTCCACGGCCTCGTCGGCCTTGGCCTGTAGATTGCTGAGGGCGGTCTCGACGTGCTCCTTCATGAGGCTGCCAGCGATCTGCCTCGACCTGGTGGCGAGCTCGATGGCCTCATCGTAGCTCTGGAACTCCAGGGAGTCTATCGCCTGCTCCAGGGGCTCCAAGGCGGTTGCGGTGTCCACGCCAAGGCCGTTGGCCCTGTCGATGGTCTTCCGTGCCTCCTCGATGAGCTTGCTGGCCTCGTTGTAGAGGTCCTTGACCCGCTGGGATTCGGTGATGGCCTCGACGGCCGATGAATGGGCGGAGGGGTAATCCTCCAGGTCCAAGCCCGCCCGGGCCGCCTCCAGGTACTCGTTGGCCTGGATGGTGTCGACGCCCATGTTGTTCAGCTCTGAGATGAGGGCCTCGGCGTCTGCGATGTACTTGAGCACGAACTGCTTCTGGAGGGCCAACACGTTCTCCCGGGCCTCGTCGGCCTTGGACGCGGCATCGGGATAGCGTCCCGCGGCCAGGGCGGACCTCGCCTCCTCCAACAGGAGGGAGACGGTGGAGACGTCCACCTGCAGCTCCTCGGCATCGGTGAACAGGGTCTGGGCCTCCTCGATCCGGTTGAGGGCATCGTCGTAGGCGGCGGTGCGCTCCTTGACCTGGTCCTCGTGGATCTTGATCACCGCGGTCACCGCCAGGTACTCCTGGAGGTCCTGTTGCGAGTGCTGCTCCTCGAAGGACCGTTGGAGGTCGTCCACCTGGATACCGATCTCCTCGGCCCGGGTGAAGGAGGCCTGCAGCCCTTCCACCCGGTCGGTGACGTGCTCGTCGAGGATCCGGGTCATGTCATTGACGTCGCCATCGGCCACCTGCCTGGCCTGATCGTAGTCCTCCTCGGTGACGAGCCGCTGGGAACGCTCCAGTTCCGCGGTGGGCACTCCGGAGTCGATCTCCAGCTCGTTCATTATCTCCAATAGGCCCTCGGCCTCCGCTATGGACTCCTGGGCCACCTGGTACTTGACCAGGAGCTCGCGGCCCTCCTCTATGCCCTGGCGGTACCTCAGGATGGCCTCCTTGTGGTCGCCCTCCTCGGACAGCTCCGCTGCCTGCTGCAGCGAGGTCTCGATGGTGAGCACGATCATTCCCTGTTCGAGAGCATCGTTCCGCAGGTCGGTCAGGGCCTCGGTCTCGAAGCCCACCATCTCCTTCTGCCTCTCGTTGACCTCCTCCTCGGCCCGGCCCGCCAGGTCGATGGTCTCCTCGAGGCGCTGCTCCGCCAGGGCATCCCTGGCCTCTCCGAGCAGGTCGGTGGCCCGACCCGTGTTGGTACCTATGCCCGAGGCATCGTAGATGAAGGACTGGACCTCGACGATGCGGTCGCGAGCGGTGATGAAGAGGGTTATGAGGTCCCGGGCCGCCTGGGTGGCGTCGCGGGTGGTGGCCACGGCTGCATGGAAGTCCCGCTCATCCAGTTGGCTCTCCGCCTCGTCCAGCTCGTTGCGGAGCACCTTGACACTGAGGCCCAGCTCCTCCGCCTCGATTATCGCGTTGTGACCCTCGGATATCTGGTTGACAACATGGGCATGCTTTGCCTTGTCCGTCTCGAGGATCAGGCGGCGCACCCCGTTGAGGGCATCCCGGTAGTGACGCTCGGTGAGGTCGTCGTCGATCTCCGCCATGAGCTCGTTGGTACGGGTGACGTCCGCACCCAGCTCCTCGGCGTCATGGAACATCTCCTCTGCCCGACGCCTGCCCTCCACTGCATCGACCATGTCCCGACGGGCCCGCTCGACGGCCTCGATGCCCTCGAGGATGGTGAAGTAGCCCATCTGGAGCTTGCCCAGGTCCACGAGGGACCTTGCCCGGTCCAGACGCTCCCTGGCTGATGAGACGTCGGCGCCCTCTTCCTCGGTGGCCTCGATGAGGGCCTCCAGCTCTGCCGACTGGGCCTCCGCCGTCTCCTTGGTGGCGGCAGCCAGGTCGTCCTGCGCCTCGGAGATGCGTTTCTCTGCCCCGTCGAAGTCCAGCTCCGTC
>JAUVRF010000071.1 GCA_030597775.1 Methanobacteriota archaeon
AATGTGCCCGTTATGTGCATGGCGGGGATCTCGGCCACCCAAGCTCCGTAGTGACGTAGCAGGTCGGTCTCGAAGCCCCAGCTCCTTATCGAGCCGTCGGTACTGACGCGCAGGTGGCTGGTGTCCCCGGGCACCACCATGGTCCACAGGTCCGTGGATGCACCAGTGAGGGTCTCATGTAGCCTTCCCTTGGCGTCCAGGACCTGGATGAAGTCGTAGCCGTCCTCCATGTCCATCGAGGAGAGATGGACCGAGAGCGCGGTGGCCCCCGGATACCTGTAGGTGAATATGTTGTCGAAGTGGTCGTCAACGGCGTGGTCGGTCGACCGCACCGCGGGGGCGGTCGAGGAGGACGCCATCTGCTGGATGCGGTTGCGCTGGATGAAGGACAGAGTGTTCTCTATCACCCAATTCCCTGTGTCCAGTACAATGCTGTAGCTGGCAGCGGTCGAATCGAGGACGATGATCCCCTTGCCGTGGTGCTTGACCATGGTCACGGCGCCCGATGGTACGTCGGGGTGGGTGATGATCGGCACGAAACCGTCGTCAGCGTAGTCGGACCAGTACCCCCTGCACTCGTAGGAAGGCCAACCATCCGTCACCGCGGTAGAGGGATATCTAGCTATGGGGTGCTCCGGTTCGGCCAACACGAGGTTGTAGCCCACGTCCATCGTGAACGAGACGCCAAGGAAGTCGTTCATCGAAGCCGTGTTGGGTGGATAGATCACATAGAGGCTCCCTCCGTCGGCCACCCAATCCAAGAGGGCCTGTCTTGTTGCAGGGTGGCTCATCCCGAAGGAGTTGGGATAGACCTCGGACATCATCACGACGCCGTAACCGTCCAAATCCCGGAGGATGTTGAGGGAATCCACATGGGAACTGGACATGGGCACGAAGGTCCAGTCCGTCGCCTGCAAGTTCGGAACGGGTGCGCCCCCACCCTTGAGCCATAGCAGTGTCTTCTCGATTTCCATATCTGTGTCGGGACCGAGTGGTAATGTGCCCGTCGACCCGTCGGGTGCCGTGTAGTGGAGCGAGCCACCTGCCAGGCTGTAATCATCCTGGTTGTAGGTGACGATCGCCGTCGTCTTCCCTGGGTATCCCATGGCCGGTGGGGCGGGGACCGTGGTCACCGGAGCGCTGCCGTCGGCGAAGAACGGTTGGATCACGGTACGGCCGGTCATGCCTCCTCTGTCTCCGTAGCTGATCTGAACCTTCAGGTCCGTCTCGATCGAGGTCGCTGGTATGGTCATGGTGGGAGTAGTGTGGAAGTTGTCGATCAGTATCCTCACGGTCTTCCCGTAATAGTACGTCCCGTAGAACAACGTGGGCGTCACATCACCCAATTTGAGGTAATCGAACCTGCCCACCAGCTGCCCGTCGATGTAACCCTCGAGGACCCTCGACGGAGCATCGTAGCGCATCGACCAGGTATGGTACCGGTCCGGTTCGTATCCGTCGAAGTACAGCAGGTCGGTGTACAACCAATTATACACATGATTGTTCTGCATCCTGTAGTAACGGTCCCTCCCGTACGTGTACAGGTCGACGATGTTGCCGTCCTCGTCCTCCAATCTCATGTAGAAGTATGCGTAATTGGTCCGATACAGTCCTTTCTCGAACATAATGTCGGCCGAGACCTCGAAGGACCCGTCCAGGGTCTGATTGAGGGTGATCCCCTGGTACCTCCAGCTGCTGAGGTACGGGTGGGTGCCGTTGATGGCGATGGCTCCGTCACCGGTCCTCTCGATGTCGATGTCGGTCATGCCCGTATCGTACTTCTCCCAGCTGTCCCCGAAGATGGGTCCGGTCCCCTCGAAGTCGTCCTCGAACTCGTAGCCCATGTCCACCGACTGCCAGATGGCTCCGTCCATGCTGTAATGAGCCTCCGGATCGGCGGCCAGTCCGGCATCCATCGGGACCCACGAGACGGTGATATCATCGGTGGGACTCGGGGTCCAAGGATCCAGGGTCAGGCCCGGGATGATACCCTCGGTGCCCTCCCTCTCGGCCAGTGCCGTCTGGTTGTACTTGACATCGAACAGGTCGAAGTTGAGGGCGTACCAACGGACCCCGTTGGCCAGGAACTCCCCGGTGATGGTGAAATTGATCGCTACCACCGCGGCGGTCCTGGGAGCGAACCCTATCCCCTTGGTGACGTTGAGAGGGATCTCCCCGATGGGCAGGCCCGAGGCATCGTATTGGATGAGCCGCATGCGGCTCACGTTGATGGTGCCCTCAGCGGCCCCATCGATCAGCCTCTGGGTGAGGTTCAACTCCAGCTCCACCAGTTCATCTTCCCTGTCGTAAACGCCTGCCCGCACGGTGATAGGGACGCGGAACTGGTAGTCCGTGGGTCTCCACTCCAGGTTGGGGTTGAAGTCCTGATGGGCACCTCCAGGCAGCCACCATGCCTCCACCTCGAGGACGTACCGGTCGGTGAGGATGCCAGTGTTCACCACCGTCGCCAGGTACTGGGTGGGCACACCCTGACCACCTTGAGCACGGGTCGGGTCCACCTCCAGCGATACCGACAATGCGTCGATGACCGTCAGATTGGCGGAGGCCAGGTAGATGGAGCTCGCCAGGCCGGCCGATTGGGCTATGACGGTGACGGTGTAATTGCCCAGGGCGGCGTTGAGAGGTGGCGTGACCCGCATCTGCACCACCTTGGTGGTGTGGGACGGGACGTAGATCGCGGTCTGGTCGAAGTCCACCCAGGAATCGGGAATCCCCTCGATTATCAGGTTGACGGTATCGCGACCACCCTTGTTGTCAAGTATCACGTTGAAGGACCCCTCGGTGCCCCTGGGGATCGTGTTGTTCCTGGGCGTCAGATCCACAAGGGTGCGCTTGAATATCTTTGCAGAGGAGTACTCTCCGATGTTGTACTCCAGGCATAGCAGGGCCTCGGCCGTGGACATGGGACCGTGTTCGCTCGAGAAGACCCAGGCACCGTCGGCCCGCTGCACCGACAGCAGGTAGTTGGTGCAGATGTCGAACCACGGTGTGGGCATCTGGGCCGCGTGGAAGGCGCGGGTATGGTACAAGAAGGCGTAGCCCCTCCAACCGATGTTCGTCCCCTGGTTGACCGACAGCCAACCCAGGCCAGCTCGGACACGGATATCGTCCGCCGGGATGTCGGCCAGGAGGAGCGCCAAGACGCCAGAGCCCGTCATCGTACGACTTGAGCCGGAATAGGTGGTGTAGCCGAAGCCACCGTCCACCCTCTGGCTGATGTTCATTTTGTCGGTGACCCACCACCAGACCTGGTCGGGCAGGTCCCACTCCACCGTACCCAGGGCCATCATCACCCAGCCAGCGACGGACAGGTCGTAATCGCGGGAGTCGATGCCATACCTCCACATGTTGTGGTCGTTGTAGAGCTTCTGGGCCTTCAGGAGGGTCTCGGTCGTTCTGTTTATCTGCTCGTCGTACGTCTCGTTGTGGGCCTCGGCCAGGGCGATGAGGGCCAGGGCGGTCTCGTACATCTGGGAGTGCGACCAGATGGTGTTGTCCACGGGTCTCACGTTGTCCATGATGTAGTCCAGGCCCATCTTGACGGAGGGGTCCCAGGTGGGCACGCCGTGGTTCATCATGGCCCAGACGGCCAGAGCGGTGATGCCCACCGAGTGGACCGAGGTGTAGGAGTCCCCGTAGCTCCAGGAACCGTCCCAGTTCTGGGACAATCTCAGCCAGTCTATCCCATTCTCGATGGCCTCCCTCACCACGTAGGGGTCCACAGTTGTGCCGATGTCCACCACCACGACCAGGATGCCGTCCTTGGTCACCTGGGCGATGGTCTCGTCGGGTACGCCCGTCATGGAGAAGTAGACCATGCCCGCCATGGCGTCCGATGGCGCCGTGGCGTTGAACCATATCGCCCGGACCTCGCCGCCGGCAAGGGTGAAGTTCCAGTCGGTCCGGTCGATCCATGAGTACTCGAGCCCGACGAAGGAAAGGCTCACGTTGTTGGTCCCTTCGGCGAGGTTCTCCATCGTCACCTTGTAGATGGTCCTGTTCCCCGCCACCACGATGTTGGCCGGCGGGAAGAGGGTCATCGATATCCCGCTTCCCGCGATGATCTCGTATATACCGGAGAGCAGGCTCAGGTTCTCGGCCAGCGCGAACATGTCCGCCTCCAGGGCGTAACCCCTGTCGGCGGGGATGGCCGATGCCAGGGCAGCAAGGCTGGAGTTCAGGTCCGGATAGGCCGATGAGATGCCAGTGAAGTTCGAAAAGAGCCTGTTGCGGAGGGATCCCACGTAAGCCCCGATGGCATCCCTCTCGGTCTGGGACTGGGCATCGAAGTGCCCATGTTCGGACCACCCATCCCTCAGGAAGTCAAGATGGCGGGAGATCTGGTAGGTATCGTCGTAGATCTCCCAGTTGCCGATGCCTTCCGCCACCAGCGATGCATTGAAGGCCTCGATGGATATAACGTGCCCTGCCTCGACCAGGGCATCCCGGACGGTGACGACGGGCGGGAATGCGAGACGGGTGGCACGTATGGACCCGGTGGCGTCCTCGATGTGCCCTATCAGTGCCCATGAGGTGGAGGACGCCATGGCGATACCGGCGTTCTCCACGACATCGCCATGGGGCTTGATGACGGGCCAGTCAGCATAGTCGGACCTGATCGATACGCCCGACGCCTCCACCCACGAGCCCAATATCCCATTGGCGTCCGGGTGGTGGGGGTTCTGGCGGTACCACATGGCGACCGCCCATACGTACCTGAGCCTCTCGTGGAGCCCGAACTCGTAGGTAGCGTTGGCGGCGAAAGCGGTGGCGTTGGCCTCCTCGGCCAGCACCAGAAGTCGCTGGCGCAGGGTGGGTATCCACAGGGACAGGGGCCTTAGGATGTCGTTGAGGTCCTCCAAGGCCGCCGTCAAGTTGGCGTAGATGGCGTTGTACTTGGACGGGTCCGTCTCGTTCACCAGGGCGGCGCGGGCCGCGTCAAGGGCGTCGGAGACGTCCTCATCGATGGCGTCCGTCTCGGCCACGACATTCGCCAGGTCGGCGAGCACCATGTCCTTCAGTGTCGAGTTGGTATCGTCAAGCATGAGGTCCACGATGTGGTCCGCGAGGTCGGAGAGGACCGAGTTCGCGTCCAGATAGTATGCCAGCTCTGCCAGGCCCGCAGCCTCGGCGGCGGCATTGGCCAGGTCCACCTTCTCTTGAGAGATCACGAGGACGCGTAGGGACACGGTCCGTGTGCGATTGGCATCCCCCGTGGAGGTCAACGTGAGATTCACCCAGTATGTATCACCGATCGTGCCACCGGAGGCGAACACGGTCACGTTCTGGTCAACGGCGATCCCCATGGACAGTGACCACGGGGTCGTGTAGTCGACGGTCCAACCAGTGGGTCCAGTGTGGGTGACGGTGATGGTGTCGTTCACGTTGGCCAAGGATTCGACCAGCAACCTGAACGTCGTGTTCCCGCTGGGAGGCAGGTACACATCGGTCCGGTCCGATGAGGCCGAGAAACCGTACAGGTCGGGCATGGTGAAGTTGATGGTGACCTGGTAGACCGCTCCAGGGTCGTTCTCCGACCGGATGTAGAGGGTGCAGTTCAGCGGTCCAGAGATGTAGGTTGGGGAATCGGGGTGGACCTTAATCGAGAAGTTGGAAGTGCCGTCCACACCCAGGGTCGAGCTTCCTGGGGTGAAGATGAACCAGCTGGAGGGCAGTCCCCCAGCTGAGAAGGTGAAGTTGTCGGACAGGATGCCACCGTTCTGGATGCTCACGTTGAACATGGAGCCCGGGTAGTCCGGTGTCTCCGGTCCCACGGTGACGTTGACGGCGCCCGCGTAGGGACGGGACAACGTCATGGTGGCATTCGCCGATATGGCGTTGGAGGGCTTCATCACGGGGCTGGCGCTGACCACGAAGGTGTTGACCCCCGCGCCCCAGCTGCTATCGGACTGAGTGACCGTCAGAGTGGAGTTCCCGCTGTCCCCCACGAGGATGGTCAGGATCGATGACGACCAGGAGGCCCAGCCCAGAGGTGAGGCCGACCGGAATTCCACGATGGCCGTCTCATTCCCGCTGTTGGTCACGTTGACGTCGTACGTGGCAACGGACCCTCCGGACGAGTAGATGGGTCCGGTGATGACCATGGTCGAGATGACGGGGTCAGGGAAGGTGAAGGTGACCTGTAGCGTCTTCACCAAGACACTGGTATCCTTGTCGGTTATGTTGACCCAGATGGTCTGGAGGCCGTCGGGCCATGGGCTGGCGATGGGCGCCAACACATAGAGTCCCGTCTCGTAGGTCCTGCCTGGCAGGGCCGTGATGTTCTCGCGGTTGATGGATACCCACGAGGGCTCCGGGTAGTCGTACTCGATCATCAGGTTACGTTCGACGTTCCCCTCGTTCTGGATGATCAGGGTGTGGTCATCGTAGTCATTGGACCTGACCCTGCACCCCACCGAATCGTATTGTGGAATGACAACCTCCACAACGACCTCGTCCTTGAGACGGGTCGACGTCCGCGACCACGCGCTAACGGTGACGTAGTAGGTGCCGGGGGCGGTGCCGGGCATGGGGATGACCTCGATGGTACCGTCGGTGCCGACCTCTATGCCCCAACTCTCGTTCGCGATGATATCGGCCAAGCTCACGGTTCCCAGCAGGTGTGGAGGTATCACGGGGTCGGCCAGCGTGCCCCATGGGACCTTCACCTTGAGCACGTAGCTGTCGTTGGAGTTGCTGTGGATGGCGGCCTTCACCTTGAAGCTCTCGTGGGGTCCGGCCAGGGTGACCGACGTCCTGTTGACCGTCAGGTACATCAATCTGTTGCATCGACCGGATATGACCATCTTGTCGGCCGTGGAGTTATGAGAGGAGACGGTCACCTTACCCTTGAAATTGGTGAAGGACAGGGACCCTCCATTACCGATGTTCGTGCCGCCCAGCTTCAGGTTACCGGTGTAGTCGCCGATGGTCAGGTCGGAGCCCGTGGACGGGATCTCCACCGATGTCACATGATGACCGAAACCGGACGCGCCCTCGCCACGGAGGGTGGCGGCGTTACAGACTATCGTGCAAGCTCCCGCGTAGGTCGAAGAACCTATGGAGACGTTCGCGTTCTCCAGCACTATGGTCAAAGAGCCTGTCGTCCGTGTGGCCGCTCCGCTGTACGAGGACAGGTCCGAAGTGGCCGCGACACCCGGCGCGCCTGTCGCGTGGACGCTAACGAGACCCGTGCCTGTGAAGTTGAATGCAGCGTGCCCCTCAACGGTCCCGAAGGATGATATGGCGTTGGCCGTCACAGCACCGGTCCCGACCAGGGAACCCGTGTCGTCGTAGACCGAGGCCGAGGTGCTGACCACGCTGTCGAAGTTGAAGGTATGATTGATGCTCGAAGCCCAACCACCGGCCACGCCAGTGCTCCCGTCCATGATCAGGTGGCTGCTGTAGACGGTGCCGCTCAGGGTGGTTCCGGTCAGATCGGCCGTGGCCGTCACGTTCGCGGTGTCGTTGTGGGGGAGGTCGTCCTGCCCGGCCGGAGGGTCGATGGGCGTGCCGCTCCAACCGATGGCCCCCAGCAGATTGGAGAACTGGTTCAGGTAGGCCTTCATGAAGGCCGCGATGACCATGCCGACACCTGCCTTGAAGACCCCCAGCGCGAACGTCAACCCCCTACCGATGGCGCCAAGGCCGGAGCTGATGGTACCCGGGACGTAACCCAGGACCTTCTCGGCGAAGGTAGCGAACAGACTGGCCCACGAAAGGACAATACCGGCTATGTCCGTGATGTCCTTGATCGGTGAGCTGGTCGACACGGAGGCCTGGCCCTCGATGGTGCCGAACCTGTCCTCGAACTGGACCTTGAACTTCTGGCCAAAGACCTCCATGATGCCCC
>JAUVRF010000616.1 GCA_030597775.1 Methanobacteriota archaeon
ACGGTGACAACCCCACTGAATACACCTACACCCTGAACGTGGTCCGGTTGGGCAACGGTAAGGCCATCACCGAGCATGTCGTCAACATCGAGGGGAAGACCCTCGAGATCGTCGGCGACACCGCCATCATCATGGAGTACGGTGCCATTCAGGAGACCACGGACTCTGGCCACGAGTACAGCGACCCGTACACACTTGTAAGGGTCGTGGACCTTCCCGACCTTACCGTCCGTGGGAACTACGTTCTCATGGGATCCTACTACCTCGTGGACTCTGGCAAAGGGTACGTCATCCTCCAACCCTCTGGGCAGTCCGGGCTCATGGTCGTCGACCTGCTGGCCGATGGTGATGAACCGACCTTCAGCCAATACGAGGCCAGGACCTCGTGCGTGAGCACGTACCGGGAGGGCAGGATGATCTACATGGTGCAGGGCATGTACGGCGTCACCGCCCTCCGTCTGCCGTGAAGAGGGCCTCTGCGATGGCTGCCGGGACCGCCCCCAGGGCGGTGCAGGTCTCCAGGGCCACTCCCTTCCGGGTGACGTCCAGGTGATGTCGGGCAAGGTCTATGGTCCCCCTGGGAAGGCCCTTGGGACCGAGGCCGAAGAGCATGCAAAGGGACCTCCCGTGGGCCAGCTCGCCAGCGGCCCAGGCGGGGTCCACCCTCCTCCCCTCGTGGGGCTTTGACGTTGTGGCCACGACCGTGCCCAGCTGGGGCGGGAACCCCTTCTTGGGAAGCTCGAACACCTGGAATCGGCCCGCCTCCGCCAGCTGGACCAGGAGCTCGCCCCCCTTGCCGATGGAGGTGGTGGTCGCCAGCCACCGGGCCACCTCCACGGGCGTCCGCAGCTCTCGATCGAGGGGGAAGCCCAGAATGACCAGGTTGGCGTCGTATGCGAGGGCGACGGGGGCGGCGCGGGCCAGGGCCCGTCGGTGGGCCTCGGCCAACCTCACGGGGTCGTAGGAGTTGTAGAGAGCCAGGGTGAGCCTGCCGAGCCGCACGCCGGGTCCATGGCGTCCCTGGGTCATTAAGGTTGATGTCGGCAAGCGTTTAATAGGTGGGTGCGGGATTCGGATGCGATGCATCGAGTGGGTCTGGTGGTGAACCCGATCGCCGGCATGGGCGGCCGTGTCGGCCTCAAGGGGACCGACGGCGTCCTGGAGGAGGCTCTGAGCCTCGGCGCCGAGCCCCAGGCAAACCACCGGGCGGTCCTGATGCTCAAGCGGTTCATGACGGCATGTGACGGCCTGCCCGGGGCGCCCGAGGTGAGATGGATAGTCTCCTCTGGGGAGATGGGGATGGACGCCATCGAGGAGGCGGGCATTCCCCTGGACGAGGCAGAGGTCGTCCACGTGGCCCGTTCCGATGATGGTACCACCGCAGAGGACACGATCAGGGCGTGCCAGGCCATCGAGGAGGCGGGGGTGGAGGTGCTGCTCTTCTGCGGGGGGGATGGCACCGCCCGCGACGTGCTGCGGGCCGTGGACAAGCGGGTGCCCTTCCTGGGCGTCCCCGCGGGGGTGAAGATGCACTCGGGCGTGTTCGCGGTGACGCCGGCCGGGGCCGCCGAGACCCTGGTGG